>JBEIFN010000066.1:0-9111 GCA_040382435.1 Alphaproteobacteria bacterium | reverse complement strand
CAATGTCAGCGACCTCGACGCGGTCGCCTCCGCGAAGCCGGACGCTCGCGCCCGCCTCGTCGATGACGTCGATCGCCTTGTCGGGCAGCTTGCGGTCGTGGATGTGGCGCGCGCTGAGGGTGACGGCGGAGATGAGCGCGTCGTCGTCGTACACCAGCCCGTGGTGCTCGCCGTAGGCAGGCGCGAGGCCGCGCAAGATCGACGTCGCCTCGTCGGGCGTGGGCTCGTCCACGTCGATGTTCTGGAAGCGTCGTGCGAACGCCTTGTCCTTGCCAAACGAGCCTCGGTAGTCCTCGTGCGTCGTCGAGCCGATGACGCGGAGCGCGCCGCCATACAAAGCGGGCTTGAGCAGGTTGGAGGCGTCCATCGAGCCTCCGTTGGTGGCACCCGCGCCGACGACCGTGTGGATCTCGTCGAAGAACAGGACGGCGTTCGTGTCGTCTTCGACCGCCTTGAGAACGCCCTTGAGCCGCTCCTCGAAGTCGCCGCGGTACCGTGTACCCGCCATCATCGCGCCGAAGTCGACCGCGTGGATGCGCACGTCGCGTAGCAAGTCGGGCACGTCGCCGCGCGCGATGCGCAGCGCCAAGCCCTCGACGATCGCGGTTTTTCCTACGCCCGGGTCCCCGATGAGCAGCGGGTTGTTCTTGCGGCGGCGCGCGAGGATGTGGACCATCCGCTCGATCTCCGGGTCGCGTCCGACGAGGACGTCGATCTTCCCGGCCTCGGCGCGCGCTCGGAGGTCTGTGGTATAGGTCTCGAGCATCTTTTCGGGCGTTGCGCCCGCGTCGGGACTGACCCCACCGTCGCCCTGGGGGACGCGCGTCTCGCCGTCGGCCGCAGGTGCCCCGGGCGCGCGGACGCCGTGGGCGATGAACTGCGTGACGCCGAGCTTGGTGACGCCCGCGTGTTCGAGCAAGCGCACCGCCTCGCACTCCGCCTCGGCGAACAGCGCGACGAGCACGTGCCCGCCGTCGACCGGCAGGCGGTTGTGCGCCGTGGCGTGGGCGATGGCCCGGCCGAGAACACGCTTGAAGGCCGGGGTTTGGGTGGGCTCGTCGTCGAGGACGTCCTCGTCGAGGGTGGGTTGGCCCGCGAGCGCGCCCTCGACGGCGTGTTCGAGCGCGCGCAAGTCGGCTCCGCACGCCGTCATGCACGCAGCAGCACGCGGGTCGTGCAACAAGCCGTGGAGCAGATGCTCGGTGGTCAGGTACTCGTGGCGGCGCTCGGCGGCCCGCTCGGCGGCCGTGCCCAGGGCGAGCCGAAGGTCGTCGGTCATCATGCTTCGACCTCCAGATCGAGCTGCAAGGGGTAGCCCTGGCCGCGGGCGATATCCGTGGCCTGTTCGAGCTTGGTCTCGGCGATCTCGCGCGCGTACACGCCGGCCACGCCGACCCCGCTGCGGTGGATCGCGACCATCAAGCGGTGGGCCGAGGCTGGGGAGTGGCGGAACACCGTCTGCAAGATGTGAACGACGCACTCCATGGTGGTGTAGTCGTCGTTGAACACCAACACCTTGTAGCGCTTGGGCTTCTCGGTCTTGGTCGCTTCGAGCAGCTGTGCATCGCCCGCGTGTTTGGGATCGGCCATGGCCAAGCATCTCCCTCGGGGGACGGTACCCCGACCGGCCTAGCGTGCGCACCGTTGCGCGTCCTTCAAGGGCGCAACGTGACCTTACGGTGTCGTTGTCGGGGGGCGCAGGCGGCTGAGGATGGGGCGGTGGTCCGAGCAGCCCGCGCCGAGTACCGACGCCTGCACCGGGGACATCCTCGGCGACGCGTAGACGAAGTCGATGCGGATCGGCAGGCCGTCGAGCAGGTCGACGGTGGCGGGGAAGCCGGCGCCGGTCGCTTCGAGGACATCGGTCATGTGGCGACGCAGCCGGGCGTGAAACGGCGTGTCGCGCGTGCTGTTGAAGTCGCCGGCGACGAGGGTCGGCTCGGGGAGCGCCAGCCACTGTTCGAGCAGGTCGGTCGTTTGCGCGTCTTGGCTCGGGACGACGACGGGGACGCGGTCGGCGGCGCGTTCGAGCGCGCGCTGGGGGTCGTGCAGCACGCGGTAGGGATGCAGGTGGACGCCGAGGACGGAGAACGCCGTCGCGTCGGCGGTGCCGAACGCGGCGCGGACGAACCGCCAGTCCGACGCATCGGGGTAGGCCATCGGTCCGCCCTCGCGCAGCGTCCAGCGGTCGGAACCGGCGCACACGGCGATGCCGGCGCTGTCGTCGTCGTCGTCGGGATGGTACGTCCCGTGGACGCAGCGCAACCCCAGCGCGTCCGACAGACGGTCGAGGTCGCGCGGTGTCACCTCTTGCAGGACGACGACGTCGGCGGACGCCGCGCGGAGCGTGTCGGCGACGCACGCGAGCGGGTCGCCGCCGTCACCGGGCGCGCCCCACAGGCGGCGGACGTTCCAGTCGAGGACGACGACGTCGTCGGGCTGCGCCACGCCCGGCCGGCCAGCCCACACCGGCCCCCACCACAGCAGCGGGCCAAGCGCGGCGATCGCCATCACGGGCGCGCCGAGCCGGTGGTCGGGGAACAGCGTCCACAGCGCAAATGTTGCCGCCGCGAGCAGCGGCGCGAGCAGCGGTAGGCCGGTCAGCACCAGCACGATCGGGATCGGAGGCATGTCGAGCCAGGCGCTGGCGAGCGCGCTCGCCCACAGCGCCCCTGTCGCGAGCGCTGCGCCGCCAAGCAGCGTGTGGCCCACGGCCCCGCCGGTTCGCGCGCGGATCGGCGCGAGACGGCTTTTGGGTGCCTCGTCCTGGTCCGACATCGCTCCCCCGAAGCGGTCGGTTAACGCGGCACGGCGAGGTGTCGGTGGTGGCGCTCGGAGACACGGTCCTCGTCGAGGTCGAGATCGCCCGCGGAGGTCGGGAGAAGCGTCATCCCGACGGCTCGCTCGATTATGTCTCGCCCGTGCCGGCGCCGTTCGCATACGGCAGCATCGTGGGCGAGCTGGGCGGCGACGGGGACCCACTCGATGTGATCGTGGTGGGGTGTGCGCCCCGCGTCGGCGAACGGTGCTCGCTGCGGCTGGTGGGGTGCGTCTCGGCGCGCGACCGCGGTCTCGTCGACGACAAGTGGGTTGCAGCCCCCACCGAGGTCGTCCGTCGTCGGGACCGCTGGACGGTCGGCCTGTTCTTCCTCGTCTACCCGACGGCGCGGGCGTGGATCGATGCGGTCAAACGGCGGCCCGGTCGGTTCGAGGTCCTCGGCGTGCGCTGGCGCTGAGCCGGTTCAAGGCGTCGCGACCAGAGCCTCCGCGTCGATCGACAGGTCCATCGTCAGATCCGAGGACGAGGCGCTCGCCTGGTGGAACTCCACCGCGATCGTGTGCGGCCCCGGGGTCAGCACGGCGACGTCGAGGGGAGAAGGGAAGAACGTCCGCTCGTCGTCGCCGGTGATCGTCGCGGTCGCGAGCGTGCTGGGTCCGATCGGACCGGGTGGCAGGTTGAGGCGCAGGACCTCGACGCCGTCGATCCATACGAGCGCGCCGTCGTCGACGCGGAGCGAGATCGTCGCCGAGGTGGCGTCGAAGGCGGGCATGTCGAAGCTCGCGCGCGCCCACATGGCGAGCGGGTAGCCGGCCGAGACGTCGGGCACGCTGGCCTGGTCGTCGCCATAGCCGATGGGCGCAAAACTCGTCGTCCAAGCCGCCGACGGAACGTACAGCGCGTCGAGCCAGTCTCCGACGGGCGGCGTCACGCTCCACGTCCAGCTCGTTCCCGGTGCGAGGACGCGCAACGTCGTGCGTCCGAGGCGCGCATTGGGTGCGCCGGGGGTCCCTGCGGTGATCAGCTCCCACGCGCCCGTACCGTCGGGGATGCGCGCGAGGGCGGCGTCGAGGTCGAGGCTGCCGTAGGCGACGCGGTCGACGACGCGGCCGTCGGGGTCGGCGAGCACCAGCGCGTCGCCACCGGCGGACAGACCGAAGGGGAGGTGCCCCACCGCGTCGGTGCCGTCGGCGAGCAGCAACAGGTGTTCTCCCGGTCCGATCGTGGTCCCGGCCGGCAACGTGTGGTCGAACGGGTCGAACGGGCTGTCGCTCAACCCCCAACCGCTCAGGTCGACGGTGGCGCCGCTGAGGTTGACGAGCTCCAGCCAGTCGGATCCCGAAGGCGCGGACGCACCGGGCTGTGCCACCAGCTCGTTGAAGCGAATGAGGGGCGGCGCGGGTGCGTCGGTGTCGGCCGTGGGCGTGTCGCCGGTGGGCGTGTCGTCGACGGGCGTGTCGTCGGCGGGCGTGTCCTCGGCAGGCGTGTCGGCGCCGCTGTCGTCGGGGTCGGGGACGACGTCGGCTGCGTCGGTGTCGTCACCGATGCCGACGCCGCCCCAGCCGGGGGCGTCGCGGAGCAACGGTTGGCATCCGAGCAAGAACAGGACGAGCGACACGGCTGCCTCCGAGAAGGCCAGACTCTACCGCACGGCGTGCGTGCGCGTCACGGATTTGTCGCTTGGCTGGCGGTGACTTGCTGGAACCACGCCCAACCGTCGTCGGCGGCGCGTGCGAGGCGGTGCGTCGAGGGTTTGGGCGCGTCGTCGCTGCCCGGCCACTGGTCGCCCATGCCGAGCACGGTGCATGAGACGACGGGGGCGCGGCCCTCCCAGCGAGCGCAGCGGAGGGAGGCGTCGTCGTCGGCGGCGGTGGGCAAAGCACCGTTGCGCGCGACCCACGCCGCGGTCGCTTGGGACAGCGGCAGGGTGACCTTGAGCGCTTTGCCGAGCGTGCCGTCGATGGGGAAGAACTCGTCGGCCTCGCCGTGGTAGTGCAGCACGGGGACGGGACGGGCGTCGGCCGGTAGGGTGACATCTTGGAGGGCACCTCCGACGCTGATCACCGCGTCGGGCACCGTGGACTGCCAGGCCCACTGCTCGGCCATCATCCCGCCATTGCCGATCCCCGTGGCGAGGACGCGGCCGCTCGTGCAGCCATGGGCGTCGACTTCCGCGACGACGGCATTGAGAAAGTCGACGTCGTCGGTGCCTTCTTCGGCCGCCTTGCCACAGCACCCGCCGGCGTTCCACGTCGCCGCGCGGCCGTCTGGCGCGACGAGGATGGCGTTGACCGCGCGAGCGAGCGGCACCCAACGGCTGTAGTGGGCCTGCCGCTCCGGGTCGGACCGGTACTCGTGCAGGTCGACGACGACATCGTGCGGGCCGGCGGTTGGCGGCACCCACACGAGCGCGCGCCGGGTGCGACCGCCATGGGACAGCTGCAACACCATCGGCTCGTCGGGATGCGCACCGGCGGCGCACGCGTCGGAGGGGCCGGTCTCGGCACCCTCGGGCCAGTGGGGTTGCCGGCCGCACCCTGCGAGAGCGACAGCGACGAGGGAGGCGGCGAGCGCGCGGAACATGGCAGACCTCAGGGCGTGGCGGGCTTGCGGACGTAGCCGTGGTTGGGGCGTGCGCGCCAGCCTGTCTTGCCGCGCATCGCCGACGGATCGTCGGTGAAGGTAGCCGCCTCGACGTAGTGGGACTTCGTCCCGAGCTTGCTGCCCTCGTCGGCCTCGATGATCGCGCCGAAGGTCTGCGAACCCACGGACTGCAAGATCGGTCCGAGGGCGGCCTCGAACGGACCGTCGGGGTGACGGATGTCCCATAGGGCGATCAGGTGAAACCCGGGCGCGTGCCCGGCCTGGGCGGCGAGCCAGGGCGCGAACGGCGAGAGGATCGGGCCTTCTTGCTCGTGCAACCAGGCCACCGCCGCGTCACCGGCTGCGACGTCGGCGGCATCGGGGACCAAGCCCCCGAGTTTGGCGCGGTAGGCCGAGAGGCCGAGGTGGGTCGACGCCAGCGCAGCGAACAGCAGCGTCCAACGTTGTTGTTGCTTGGACCAAGCGGCTAGCCCGGCGCCGACGAACGCCGCCGCCGTGAACGCGTGGAACGGCATGTAGACGTTGAGGAATCCCCCGTGGTGGGCGCGCATCAGCCCCGCCACCACGAACCCGACGACGCCGAGGCCGAGCGCGGTGACCAAGCCATCGGGACGCGGACGCCCGGCCATGGCGTCGAGGGGCCAAACCAACCCAGCGAGCGCTGCGAGGACGGCGAGCGCGCCGATCGCGAAGGCGACCGCCGCCGACTCGAACGCGGTGCCTTCGGGGACGCCGTTGACGGGCTCGGCGCCGACCACGGCGAGAGCGAGCCCGACCCCGACGACCAACGGCAGCGCTGTCCGCACCGGGAGGGGCACACCGGGGAGCCAAGCGCGCGCGTTGCCGAGGCCCCACGCGACGAGGCCGACCCACAGCGGCGCGACGGCCAGCCCAAGCTCACGGAAGGCGCCCGGGAAGAACCGGGCGCCCACGCTCGGGTGGGATGCCGGGACATCGAGGATCCACGTGAGGAACAGGCCGCCCGTGGCCACTTGCATCGCGGCCGTGAAGCTGCCGGCGACGCCCGCGGCGAGAGCACCCCATCGAAGGCCGGCGAGCACGCCATGCTGGCTCACGACGGACAGCACGAGCGGGAACCCGTAGATCGCCGCGTTGTGCTTCACGGTGAACGACAACGCGAGCAGCACCGCCGACGCGTCGCGCCGCCGGGCTGAGGGAGAGGCGCTGAGGACCACGCTCCAAGCCAGCAGCGCGAGGTGCAAGCTGTCGGGGCGGACGAGGTCGAAGAACGCCCCAGAGCGCTCGTAGGTCGCGAGGTACAGCCCCGCGCCGAGCACGCCGAACGCGGTCGCGTCCCGCGTCGACGTGTTCGCGCCGCGCCACGCTCGCGCCCCACCCACGAACGCGCCCGCGACCGCCAGCGTCGACAGGACGCTGATCGCGCGGCCGATCGGGTGGCCGAGGCCGAACACGCTCCCCGCTGCGGCCAACGCGGCGAAGTACCCAGGCGGGTAGATCATCGGGATGAACGTCGCGGTTGGCTCAACATAGACCCCTTCGCCGTGCGTCAGGCGCCATGCGTGCGCGAGCACGCCGCCTTCCATCCACTCGAGGTCGTAGGGGTGGGGTAGGCGCAGCAGCATCGTCGCGAACACCGCGGCCGCGTAGGCGGCAGCCAGCGTGGCGGAGACGAGCAGCGCGGCTCGGGACCGGGCGGGGACGTCGTTCATGGTTGGCGGTGTAACCCGCGTCGTGCCCCCGGCGCCGCTGTCGGCTAGTACGACTGCCCGGGGGTGGATGTGGTCGACGTACGCTGTGGAACCTGTCTCCGTCAGGAGCAATGGTCCGAGACGGGCGAGGTCACGGTCGTTGCCGAGGGCGGTCACCGGCGCCCCGCGCTCGACCCCCAGTGGCAGCGCGGCCGCACCGCGCTCGCGTCGTTCGTCGGCGAGATTGGCCCGGTCGTGGCGGTGTGCGCCGGGTGCGGGCAGCTGATGGTCGCGTCGGAGACGACGCGCGCCCGGATGCCGGTGCGCGTCGACACGCCGGCCGGCGCCCTCACCGTCGATGAGGCGATCGCCGGCCCCAACGGGCCGCTGTCCCGGGACGAGGCCGAGGCGTTCCTCCGCAAGCAGTACCACGAGGGATGGACGGCCGAGCTTCGCCAACTCCCCAAGTTCGCCCTGTTCTTCGTCTTGCTCGGTCCGCTGGCGATGTGGCTGTTCGGCGTGATGTTCGTCGCCTCGTTTCTGCTCTCGGTCTACCAAGGTCCTGCGGCACCGGTCAGCGGCCCGATCAACTGGTGAGCGTCGCCCGTGGGGCGAAGGAGGCGCGCATGCGCATCGACGTGTGGTCCGACGTGGTGTGTCCCTGGTGCTTCCTCGGAAAGCGTCGACTGGATCGCGCCTTGGCCGCACTCGACGAGCCGGTCGAGGTCGTGTTTCATGCGTTTCAGCTCGATCCGACCTCACCGACCTCCGACGCGCCGCGCACGATCGACCGGCTCTCGGAGCGGTACGGCGTCGATGCCACCCAAGCCCAGGCGATGATCGACCGCGTCGCCGAAGCGGGGCGCCCCGACGGGGTCACGTTCGATTTCGCGTCGTGCCACGCGGAAAACACGCGCACCGCACACCGGATGCTCGCCGAGGCCGCGCAGCATGGCGTGCAGACGGCGCTGATGGAGCGGTTGTTCCGGAGCTACTTCTGCGAAGGGGGACGGCTCGGAGATGACGCGCATCTCGTCGCACTCGCGGCGGGGTGCGGTGTGCCCGAAGCGGACGCGCGCGCGGTCGTCGACGACCCTTCGCGCCACGCAGCGGCGTTCGACCAAGACCTTCAGATGGCCCAACGCTTGGGCATCCGGGGCGTGCCGTTCTTCGTCATCGACCAGAAGCTCGGCGTCTCGGGGGCGCAGTCCCCGGAGGTCCTGCGCCAAGCGTTTGCACAAGCGAGAGGTTGAACCTCAGCCTTCGGCGTCTTCGTCCGACGATGCGGCGCCGACGGGCCAAGCCGCGAACGCGGCGCGGAGGGCCTCGGGCGCTTCGGCGAGCGAGACGGCGCCAGGGATCGACACGCCGTCGGCGGCGACGATCACCCGCGGCCGCTCCTCAAGAAGGAGCTGCGGGACCGCCGCTTGACCCTCAGGCGTCAGGCCGTCGACCCACCACACCTCGCCCCGGCGCTCCCCGTGGGCGACGAGCAGCCGCCACAGTCCGCCGAGCTCGGGCGGGAGCGCGGCGAGGACGGGGGAGCTGTCGCGCTCGCGCCGAGACAAGCCGAGCAGCACGCGGCCGACGGTGCCTTCGGCGGCATGCACCGCCGCCGCCGTGGCGAGCGCGCCGTCGAGGCCTGGGCCGCCGTAGCGAGCGGCGAGGGCGTCGGCGCCACGCAAGATCGCGGCGACCGCGCCTTCGGGGTGCGCCGCAGCGACGCGCAACGCGACCGATGCGCCCTCGGCGAGGCGCACGTGGGTCGGCGTCGCCTCGTGAACGGCGCGGAGCAGGGTCGCGAGGCGCGCGTCCACCTCGGCGGCGGCGCGGGCGGCGATCGTCTGCCGGATGGCGACGAACGCGCGGAACGAGCGCCGAACGGCGGCGAGCGGTGCTGCGTAATCGGCCTCAGAAGGGTCGGCGTCGCCGTTGAACAGCGCGGCGATGGCCTCCATCGGTCCCGGCCCGCGGGCGGCGGCGGACGCCTGGTTTATGCCTGTTGCAAGTGCACCCATTCCAGGAAATTGCACTCCATAAGGCTGGAACTGTGTTTTG
>JBEIFN010000065.1:0-9113 GCA_040382435.1 Alphaproteobacteria bacterium | reverse complement strand
CTCGCCGGTGACGCTCGTGTCGAAGGCGACGAACCTGGACTGGGACCGCCTGATCTGGGTGCTCTACGACGTCCGGTACCGCGTGGTCGAGGCGTGGATGTGGGACGCCAGCGCCTACGAGCGGCACATCGTCCCGCTGACGCGCGTCGGCCCCCGCGACATGCGCCAAGGTGTCGACCTCCTGCGTGCGCGGACGACGAGCCCGCCTCGGTGAGCGTGACGTCCGGGGCGCGCGCGACCTGATCGGTCAGTCGCGGCGCGGCCACCGGCCGAAGAACGCTTCCCGCTGCCGGTCCGCGTCGACCAGCTCCGCGAGCTTGAACACCTCCTTCTGCGTCAGGCCGTCTGGCAGCCGCTCGGGCGGCACGTCGACGACAGCGATGATCTCCGGCGCGAGGGTGAGCAGGTCAAGCACCTGCCCGACCCGCCTGGACGACAGCCCCTCGGCCCTCGCGAGCGCCGACATCGAGCGCCACGTCCCGCTGTCCATCGCCTCCCGCAAGGTCCTGGCCTGCACGAACAGGTGCTGGAGGCCCCGCTGCTGGGTCTTCCGCGCTTGCACGTCGGGCCGCTCGCCGGCCAGGGCATCGCAGAGCGCGCGGTAGCGCCCGACCTGGTGGCGGCCGTCACGGAGCTTGCCGACGACGAACAGGTCGTCCAGCGACGGCACCGGGGCGTCGATCGTGTCGTCCGTCATCTCGGCGAGGATGCTCTCCTCCAGGCGCAGGACCGAAAGCACCTGGTTCACGCGCGCCCCCGACACGCCCTCCCTCGCCGCGAGCTTCTCCTGGGTCAGTCCAGGCTCCGTGCGGAGCGCCCTGGCGTACACCCGCGCCCGGTGGACCATGTCCCGGAGGCGCCGACGCGCCGTGCTCCAGCCCGTGCCCGGAACGGCTGGCCCGGTCGTGTGGCCCGCTCCAGTCTCGCTTGGCCCGCGAGCCGAAGACGGGCCGTCACCCGACGGTTCGGCGTGGCCCGCTTCGAGCAACGCCCAGGCGTCCATCGCCTCGCGCAGGCGGCGGCGGGGGCCGAGCACGCGAGGCACCCGGGCGCGGGCGCACCAGGACACGAGCACGTCGCTGGCGGTTTGTTCCATCTGGACCGAGCCGGGGCGCTCGCTCCCTTTCGCTCGCACGCCGTTCCCTCGGCGGGCCACCGCGCGCGGACGGCGTCAGGGGCCCTCGAACGGGTTGAACACCTTCGCGCCCGTGCCCGCGACATCGTTCACGTTGCGCGTCACGAGCGTCAGGCCGTGGACGATCGCCGTCGCCGCAAGCAGCGTGTCCACGACCGGGCGCGGGTCGGGCACGTTCAGTCGCCCCCACACTTCCGCGACGCGGTCGTCGATCGGCAAGATGCGTGACTCGAAGCTGCCCAGCAGTCCCTGAAGCCAGATCTCGAGGTGGCGCGCGGTGACCTCGTCCCTGCGACGCTTGAGCTCGATGCCGCGGCGGATCTCGCCGACCGTCAGCACACTCAGCCAAGCATCGTCCTGCCGTCCGGCTGCCCACCGAGCCACACCCAAATCGCCGCGGCTACCTTTCCGGATCTCCGAGACGACGTTCGTGTCGAGGAGCCAGCTCACAGCTCCACATCCCGCGGGAGATCTTTCTGGCGGGCGAAGTCGCTGTCCTCGCCCGTGTCCGGCATCGCGGCGAGCCACTCCCACAGGGACTTGCCCGCAGCTGGACCGTGGAGTGCCGCGTACAGGATGGCTCGATGTTCGGCCTCCGCGGAGCGGCCGTGGGCCGCCGCTCGCGCCTTGAGCGCATCCACCAAGTCCTCGTCGAGGTTGCGTACGATGAGCTGGGCCATCTCGACCTCCATGCTATCGTGATAGCGTCGTCACCCTAGACGGTCAACGGGTGCAAGGCGCAACTTCCCTAGGGCAAGGCGCACCGCCGCCGTCGACACCCCCACCTCGCCGCGCACAGGGGCTTGAGACCGGCAAAGCCCTCACGCCTCACCTCCTGCGCCTCGCGTTCGCCCAGCGCGACCCTGTTGGCTGCGTCGGCATGGTCACCGACGCCAAGCCCGACGCCGTCGCGTGCACGGCGATCCGGCGCCGATGTTCCTCGTCATCGCAACGAACGCTGCCGCCACCGATGTCGCAAGGTGACCGCCGCCTCCTCGACGAGGCATACGCAACCTGGATGACCGTCTTGCGGTGGCGAGCGGACCGCGCAGCGGGCATGCGGGGTTGGGGGTGTGGGTGAAGGGCGAGCCACGCGCAGCGGCGACCATGGGGTCCTCGGAAGCGGTGCGGCCCGGGGACGACGCGCTGCGCTTGGCCGCGCAGCTCGTGGACGCTTGGCCGGGCTACGGCCGCTACGCTGCGCTCCGCCTCGTCGGGCGGCGGGACGAGGCGTTGGCAGCGCTGCAGGCTTGGCTGCCCGTCCTCGCAGATCCCGGTGTGGCCGATCGGTTCGCCACATGGCTGTTCGAGGATGTCGTGCGGCCTGAGGTGTGTCGCGCGCGCTCCGACGCTCCGGCCGGTCCTCGCCTGCCACCCTTCGTTCCGCGCGCGGTCGTGGTGCCGCATCCCGTACACGCCCCGGTGCTAGCAGCGCTGTGGCGCGGGCATGCGCGAGGCGACGAGGCGGCGACGATGGCGCTGGCGGCTTGGTTTCCCGTAGACGTCATGGCGGCGCGCGACCACGAGACGGATGCGGTGGGCGCGATGCTGGACGAGGCCGCGCAGACCTCGGCGTCGCCGGCGCTTCGGCGCTTCGCCGCGCTGCATCACCTGCGGTGGGTGGCGGCCGACGTGGCCGACCTCGCGCATGGCCGCTACGACGGCGATCCTGCGTCCGATCTCGCCCGCCTCGCCCGCGCCGACGCCTGGCTCGCTGTGGACGACGCGGCGCGCGCAGATCTGGTCGCGCTCCGTGCGCAGGTCGAGGCGTGGGTGGCGGCAAGGCCCGCGGTCCCGTCTGCGTAGGACCGGTCGTTGCCAGACGCGCGAAGCGCGCGCGGCGACGCGTCAAGGATGAGGTCTGTGGACGCAGCCATCCCGCCCCGATCCCCTCGCCGCCGCCGCGCTAGCCGCGAGGTTCTCCCGGGGCGAATCGGATGCCGGGATCCTTGCGGTCCGGTCGCCACGCGAAGGCCTCGAAGCGCGCGGCAGCGGTGGGTGCGACCTCGAACAGGGTCTCTTGGTCGAAGATCTGGATGTTGCCGATGTCGCGCTTCTCGATGCGTCCTCGGCGACAGATGACGGGCAGCAACCAGCGCGGCTCGGCCCCTTGCGCGCGTCCGACGTTGACCCGGTACCACACGCCCGGCGGCCCGCGTCGCGGCGGACGCGCCTCTTGTTCGGGCCATCGCGGCGCTGGACCGGCGGGCTGCCGTTCCCTGCCCCGAGGCGTAGGACCAGCGCCCGCCTCGGACGGCGTTCGTGCGGCGGCGCGCTCGGCCTTGGCGGCGTACTGGGCTTCCTTGGTGTGCAGCCACGTCGTCTCGGGCAACTCTTCGGGGGCGGGCAGGCGCGCGCGCAAGCGGCGAACGAGCGCCGCCGCGACGGCTTCGGCACCGTGTGTGGCGAGCACCGCACGCGCCACGTCGAGGTCCTCCTCCGCGGGGTCGGGGAGCAGCGCTGCGATCTCGGCCTGCAGGTTCTCCTGGTCGCGCGCCAAGATCGCCTCGGCGGTCGGCAGCTCCAGCGCCACGGGCTGCACCTTGGCCTCTCGGACGAGCCGCTCAAACGCGCGGCGCTTCGTCGCGGGCACCACGAGGACGGCCGTTCCCTTCTTGCCGGCGCGCCCGGTTCGGCCGCTGCGATGCAACAGCGCCTCTGGGTCGCGGGGGAGTTCGGCGTGCACGACGAGCTGCAAGTCGGGCAGATCGAGCCCGCGTGCTGCGACGTCGGTGGCCACCAGCACCCGTGCGCGCCCGTCGCGCAGGGCTTGTAGCGCCCGGGTCCGCTCGGCTTGGGTCAGCTCACCCGACAAGGAGACGGCGGAAAAACCTCGTTCGTGCAGGCTGGCGCTGAGGTGGTTGACGGCGTCTCGCGTGGCGCAGAACACGATCGCGTTCGGCGCGTCCTTGGCGCGAAGCAGGTTGACCACCGCGTGCTCGATCTCGCGGCCAGCCACGAGCAGGGCCTCGTAGGCGATGTCGGCGTGGCCCTCACGGGGGTCGTTGGCCGCGATCCGCGCGGCGTCTCGTTGGTACCGACCGGCGAGCGCTTCGATGCCCTTGGGCAGGGTGGCCGAGAACAGCAGGGTGCGGCGGGTCGTCGGAGACGCCTCGAGCAACATCTCCAGCTCTTCGCGAAAGCCCATGTCGAGCATTTCATCGGCTTCGTCCAGCACGAGCGCGCGCAGTCCGGAGAGTTCGAGGCGACCGCGGCTGAGGTGGTCGCACAGTCGTCCAGGCGTGCCGACGACGAGGAGCGGACCAGCGTCGAGGGCGCGCGCTTCACGACGGGCGTCGGTGCCGCCCACGCAGGTGGCGACGAGCGGGCCGCGGTGGGGCACGTGGCCGTACAACCAGTCGAGCTCGCGCGCGACCTGGAGCGCGAGCTCGCGGGTGGGGGCGATCACCAGCGCGCGGATCGTGCCGGTCGGTTCGGCGGCCCGAGCGACGGGCGACGAGGGCTCCCTGGTGGCGGCCTCGGAGGTTTCAGGGGTGGCTTCGAGACCCGGAGCGTGCTCTGCGAGCACGTCGGCGGCGAAGGCGAGACCGAACGCGACGGTCTTGCCCGACCCAGTGCGGGCCGAGACGAGCAGGTCGCGACCCGCTGGCGCCTCCAGCACGAGCGCTTGGACGGAGGTTGGCGCGGCGTAGCCCTTGTCGGAGAGGGCACGCAGGAGGGGGTCGGGTGTGGTGCTTGGGAACATGTGGGGTGGCCGTAGCACGTCTGGGCGGGCGCGCCGCCTCTGTCACCTCGACGCTGCAGGGAGGACCTGGATGTTGCGGTCGTGCGGGTCCTCGTTTGGGAAGTCCGGCGCACCACAGGCGTTGTCCCAGAGGTTGTGGTAGTCGCATCGCGTCTGGCGGCGCTGCGGTATTCTGCTGTGGCGGACGTTTGCGGTGTGGGGGGGTCATGTCGTCGTACATCCTCGGGTGCTCCCAGTTGGCGGACGATCGTGCGGCGGCGTCGGAGGCGGTGTCTGCGCTGGTGGGCGGTTTGGCGGCGCGCCGCGCGACGGTGGTGTTCGCGTTTGCGACCGACGGCCGTGACCTCGGCGTGGTCCGCGAGGCCGTTGTGGCGACGCTCGGCGATGTGCCGGTGGTGGGGTGCAGCGCGCCCGCCTTGTTCGTCAACGACGCGATCCTCCGAGATGGGGTGTCGATGATGGCAGTCGTCGACGCGGGCCTCGCGGTGCGCGCCGCCGTGGCCGATGGCGTCGCCCCCGCGAGCCGCAGCGCGGGAGAGGCGGTGACCGAAGCCGTGCTCGAGGCGCTCGAAGCGACGGGTGGCGCGTCGTCGGGTTCGCAAGCCGCGATGTTGCTCCTGTCTGACGGCATCCTCGGCAACAGCGTCGAGGTCGCGCGGGGCGTGGTCGAAGTCACCGGACGCGACCTGCGGATGTTCGGCGGCGGGACGGGTGATGACTTCAAGTTCGCCGAGACGTTTCAGCTCGGCCCTGACGGGGTGCATCAAGGGTCGGTCCTCGCCGTGGGCCTCAGCGCGGACGCGCCGATCGGGGTGGCGTTGCGCCACGGATGCACGCCGTGGGGCCCGCCGATGCAGGCGACCGACGCCGGCGACCGCGCGGTGCGTACCCTCGACTTCCTGCCGGCGTTCCCTCGCTATCAGGCCACCGTGCGCGAACTTGGCGACACGCCGCCGACGCCTGAGGGCTTCATGGCCTATGCGATGCTCCACCCCTTGGGCATCGTGCAAGGCCAAGACGACCACATTCTCCGCTCGCCGCTGGCGGTCTCGGAGGACGGCGGCCTGGTGTGCTGCTCGGACATCCCGAGCCATGCGTTGGTGCGTTTGATGCGCGGGACCGAGGGATCCTTGGTCGATGCGGCCGCGGAGGCGGCGAGCGCGGCCAAGGCGCAACTTGGGTCGACCCCCGCAGGCGCGGCGCTGGTGTTTGCCTGCATCTCCCGCGACGTCGTCCTCGACGCGCGGGACGGGACCCTGAGCCGCGAGCTCGCCGGGGTTCGCCGCGGCCTCGCGGACGACATTCCTCTGTTCGGGTGCATGACCTTTGGTGGGTTCGGAGCGCTGAGTTCGGGCCTCGGGCAGTACCACTCGAAGTCGGTGAATGTGTGTGTGCTGCCCGCGAGCGGTGGGTTGGATGCTTGAGATCGAGGCACGCGTTCGGCAGCTCAGCATCCTCTACGAGCTGAGCAACGTCCTGAACGGGAGCCTTGACCTCGACAGGGAGCTTGAGGCGTTCCTCGACCGGCTCACCCGGACCCTGAGCCTGGACGCGAGCGCGGTCTTCGCTCTCCCGCCGGAAGGCAGCTTGGAGCCCCTCCCTGCGCGCGCCTCGATGGGGCTGGGTCGGCGTGCGCGCCAGGCGTTGCGCGCCGACCCCGCGTTCCTTCAGGCGGTCTGTGAGGCGCCCGACGGGATCGTCGCGCGCTCGCCGTTTGGGGAGGACAGGGGCGCGCCGATCGCGTTGCTGCTCGTCGCGCAGGCACAACCCGTGGGCGTCCTCGCGTTGTTGTCGGAGGCGCCGCTCGGCGACAGCGACCGCGCCTTGTTGGCGCCGCTGGCGCGCCGGCTCGCGGTGGCCCTGCACCACGCGGCGGTCCGCGAGCGGCAGCGCGCCGGAGATCTCGCGGTGCAGGAGGCCCTGCGCCAGGCCGCGGAGGCCGCAGAGCAAGCGAATCGCGCCAAGTCAGAGTTCCTCGCCACGATGAGCCACGAGCTGCGGACCCCACTTCACGGCGTGCTCGGGATGAGCGAGCTGTTGCTGGGCGGCGCGCTCGACCCCCTCGCCCGGGCGCAGGCCGCGACCATCCAGCGTTCCGCGTCTTCCTTGCTCGTGTTGGTCAACGATCTGCTCGATCTCTCGCAGGTCGAAAGCGGTCGATTGACGCTTGGACGTGAGCCGTTCTCGTTGGTCGACGTGCTCGCGGACGCGGTGGGGGTCGTCGAGCCCGGCGTTCTTGGGAGGGGCTTGACGCTACGCTGCGATGTGGCTGCCGGCATGCCCGTGCTGCTGGGCGACGCGCTGCGGGTCCGTCAGGTCGTGATCAACCTGCTCGGAAACGCGGTCAAGTTCACCGAGGTGGGCGGCGTCGCGGTCCGGGCGCACCCCGTGTCGAGCGGCGATGGGGTGCTCCGGGTTCGAATCGAGGTCGAGGACACGGGGATCGGCATCGCAGATGCGGTGCAAAACCGGTTGTTCGAGCCGTTTGTTCAGGCGGACGGCTCGATGAGCCGTCGCTATGGCGGCTCGGGCCTCGGTCTTTCGATCGTCAAGCGCCTGGTCGTCGAGATGGGCGGGACGCTCGGGCTCGAGAGCCGGCTCGGTGAGGGCTCGTGCTTCTGGGTCGAACTCCCGCTCGCGGTCGCTGTCCCCCCGGCCGACGCCGTCGAGGTGCCCCCGCTGAGCGTCTCCGAGGACGTCGGCCTTGCGGCGCCACCGTCCTTGGGCGTCCGGGTGTTGGTGGCAGAAGACAACGCAGCGAATGCACTGCTCCTTCGCATGATCCTCGAGCGTGCGGGCTATGCGATCGACGTCGCGGCGTCGGGGGCGGAGGCCTGCGCCCTGTTCGAGGCGAGCCGCTACGACGTCATCTTGATGGACTGTCAGATGCCCGGCATGGATGGCTATGAGGCGACGCGGCGGATTCGGCAGGCCGAGAGGAGTCGGCTGCGGGCATCGCGCGTCCCGATCATCGCCGTGACCGCCAACGCCCGCCCCGAAGATCGCGCGCGCTGCCTCGAGGCCGGTATGGATCGCTTCGTTTCGAAGCCCTTTGGTGCTGAGCAGCTCCTCGGCGAACTCGATCGGGCGTCGCGACCGGCGAGCTAACGGTCCGGCAAGGCCTGTCCGTGCTTCTTCAAGAAGTCTTCCACCTCGCCTAGACGGCTCGCGGGGTCGGCTCCGGGCCGAAACGTGAGGCGTTGCGGCGGGCTGCGCACCCCGCGCAGGGCGGCCATGGCGTCGGAGAACCAAGCGTCACGCCAAGCCCGCGCGTTCTGCTCCACTTCCTGTTTGTGCCAGGCAAGGCTGCTTGGCGCCAGCTCGCGCAGCGGCAGGGTGACGACGAGGCGTACCCCGGTCGATGCGTCCCCCGGGACGATGTGTCCCGATCCGGTGTCGTACCACCGCATCAACGTGAGCGTGGTCATCGCGTCGTCGGGTACGTCGTCGGGCCATCGGTCTGCGATCGGCACCGCGAGGCGGAGGACGGTGTCGCAGACGGCGGACGCGGGAACCAGCGCCACCTCGGTCGGGCCGACCTGCCATGCGAGGGGCGCGGACGTCGAAGCGATCGGCGACGACCCGGTCAGGAGGCCCGACTCGGCGAGCAGGCTGCGTGCGCGCGGCGCGATCGAGGTCGGCGACAAGCCGCAGGCTTGGCCCGACGACCATGCCAGCTGGGGTGCCCGGGACACCGCGGTGCGGAGCAACCCGAGGCCGACCGAAGCGGCGGCGAGGAACGCGACCGCCGCGACCCGGCCCGCGACCCCCTGTGCTCCGGCCTGCTGGGCAGCCCGCACGATGTTTTTGTACATCGCTGCGACCTCGCTCGTCTCGGGTTCGCGGTACGCATAGCGAGGCGGAAAGCCGCCTACCATGCCGGTGTTGGGGTCGCTGGATGGGGGGAGGTGGAGTAGGAGACAGCCGTGTCGACCCTTTCCGGGTTGTCGAGGCGTGACCGTGATGCAGTCGTTGTTTTGGGCGGGTTTGTTGGTCTTTGGCTGCCCGGGTGCCAAGCCAGGCGAAGGCGACGCCACGGTGGACGGTGATGCTTCGTTCGGGACATTGCGGTTCTCCGATCGGTTCTTGCAGGCCGAGCTCCCCGATCCGCTCTACCCCCGAGGGGGCGGGGCGTACGCGGTCCCGGCCGCGCCGGATGGCCGACTTGGCGCGCCCGGCTACCGGATGGGCGGTCCCGCCGGGGTGAAGTTCGTGGAGGGAGGCCCTGCTGGCTTTCCCCTGTCCGATGGCTTCTTGACCGCACATCCCCGT
>JBEIFN010000064.1:0-9277 GCA_040382435.1 Alphaproteobacteria bacterium | reverse complement strand
GGCCCCGTTGTGGCCGACGAGCCCGACGAGCTCGCCGCCCGCGATGTCGAGGTCGAGTCCTCGGACGGCGTGAACGGTGCCAAAGCGCCGATGAAGTCCTCTCACCTGCAACAAAGACGCGCTCATGGAAGTCCCCCCGACGCCCCGGACGCCGCCAACGAACCCAAGACCCACGCGACGGCCGCACCCAGCCAAGCGGCCCTCGGCCCGATCGACGCCGAGGTGGCGCGCTGGACCGCAGGCCCGACGACGAGCCAGGCGGCATCGCGCCAGGCAGCCCCCAACGCCACTGACGCCACGACGAGCAACGCCGATGGCACCGCGACGAGGGTCCACCACAGCCGCAGCGAACCGAGCGCCCGCTCCCCCAAGCTGCGCCTCCACCAAGGCTGCACCCGGTCGGCATCGACGAGGACGGCGCCGCCGAGCAACGCGGCGAACGCGACCCCCACCAGATCACGCTCCCAACCTGCCGACATCCAAGGCGTCGCCACCGCCGAAGCGACGCCGAGGAGCACCGCGGGCCGGTCTCGACGCCAGACGCGCCGCCACGCCATCCGCGTCGACGGCGTGGGATCTCCCCACGACAGCCAAGCCTCCGCCGGCGCGGGCGACGCATGCGCCGACACCGTGAGGACGTCATCGCGCAGATCCGACAAGGCGAGCGCGCGCGACACCTCGTAGGCCGTCCGCGCCCTTCGCGGCCACGCCGCACGAAGCGCGAGGTGTGCGAGGACCGAAAAGCCGAGGACCGCCAAGGCGACCTGCGTTGGGGCCAGCATCCGCAGCGCCGCGGCCAACGCCACCGTCAGCAGACCAAAGCCGACGAAGGGCAACGCGTTCCCCACCAAGATCCCCGCGGACTCGGGCGGCGACGAGCCGCGGACGGCGTCGAGCCATGGCGCCCCGCCCGGACGTCCGGCCGGCCCCGTCACCGCCAGCACGGACAGCACGGCGGCCTCAGGCAGCCACGCCAACGCCGTGATCCACCACAGCGCCCACACGGAGGCTTCCGCCCTCGCGCTCCAGCCCCACAGCGCCGAGACGGCCAGCAGGACGAGTCCCCCCATCACACGACGCGCGTGCAAGCGGGCCAGGGTTGCGACCGCCGCCGACGGCGCGCCCAACACCGTCCAGACCGTCCGATCGCGCCCGCGCCAGAAGCCCGCCTGCGCCGAAAGCAAGGTCAAACCAACCATCACCAGCGAGGCGCGCACACCGAGGCCCGCGCGCCGCTCGGCTGAGATGGCAGCCACCGCCGCCCAAGGTCCCGAAAGGGCACCCAGACCGACGCTGACCGCGAGCGCGCCGATCCCGAGCGTCCCCCATCCGAGCCGTCGACGCCGCAACAAGCGGTCCGCCCGCAGAACGGCGCGTACCGCGGGCCCTCCGAGGTTCATGTCGGCGCCACGCGCCGCTCGGGCACCGCCGCGCAGGCGAGTACGGCCACCACGGCGGAGCCCACCACCATCAGCGGAGAGAGCGTCGCGTCGGCCACGCCCGCAGCACCAAGTCCCACCCCAAGGCCGGTGTTGACGAAGTGGACGAGCACACCGGGCGCGACCGACCCCGTGCGGTGGCGGAACCAGCCGATGACACCAGCGGTGAAAAGCAGCGGCAACGCCTGAAAGGGATCCATGTGGTACGCCGCGAAGACCACCGAGGCGACGAGCCACGTCCAGCGCGGTGACAGCGTACGCGCGAACGCGTCCCACAGCATGCCCCGAAACACCAGCTCCTCGACGAGCGGCGCCCCGACGACGACCGCACCCACCACACAGGCCACCTGAAGCGGCGTGCCTTGCGCGAGGGCGTCGTTGACCATCTCGACGCCGCCGAGATCGTAGGCCGGGAAGGCCGCACGCAGCTGTCCGGCGACCCAACCCGGCAACCAGCCGGTGGTCGCGCCCGCCACGATCGCGGCGAGGACGACGCGCGGACCTCCCCAGCCCCGCCACGCATACCCGTCGCGCATCGAAGGCAGGGGTTCGACCTCCTCCCACACGGCGCGCCAGCTGACGCGCCGAACCAGCTCCGACATCGCAAACATCAACGGGAACTGGATGGCGAGCGTCGTCGCCGTCACGGCGACCCCGTCCGGCCCCTCGATCAGCGCCTGCAGTCGCCCGCCCAGCGCCTCGACGGGAACCCCCTCCTGCACCAACGACCACAGCGGCTGCGCCACGCTGATCAGGCCGATGAACACCAACAGAACCGCCCACCCGAGGCTGAACGCCGCCACCACCAACGCCGAGCGGCCTGCCCCCTGTCGCGCACGCGTCACACGGCCTCCCCGCGCGCGGAGTGCGTGAAGCCACGCGTGACGCGCACGGAGATGGTACGCCCGATCAGATCGGTGGAGCCCACGAAGTTGACCATCAGGTTCCCGGACGTTCGGCCGCAGACCAAGCCTTCGTCGTGACGCGCGGGGCCCTCGACGAGCACGTGAACGACCGACCCCTCGTGCGCGCGCGTCCACTGCGCGCTCGCGAGCCGCTGCCTGACCTGCCAAGCCGCCAACCGCGTCGACGCGACCTCGTCGGGGATCTCGTCCGCGAGGCGCAGCGCCGCCGTGCCGGGCCGCGGGCTGTACTTGAAGCTGTACGACCCGACGAACCCCGCTTCGTCCATCAGCGCCATCGTCGCGTCAAAGTCCTCGTCCGTCTCGCCCGGAAACCCGAAGATCACGTCCGTGGTCAGCGTGAGACCCGGCCGGGCCGCGCGGAGGGCGTCGACCGTCCGCAGGTAATGTTCGCGCGTGTAGAACCTCTTCATCCGACGCAGTACGCGGCTGGAACCGGACTGCACCGGCAGATGCAGATGATCGGCGAGCTGTTCGATGTCGCGGTACGCCGCCACCACGTCCGGCCCCATGTCGCGCGGGTGCGACGTCGTGTACCGGATCCGCTCCACGCCCGGCACTTCGGCGACCAGGTACAGCAGCTTGGCGAACGTGACGCCGCCGAGATCCTTGAGGCCGTACGAGTTGACGTTCTGCCCGATCAGCGTGATCTCGCGAACGCCACGCGCGACCAGCGCGCGCACCTCGGCCACGATCTCGGCCGCAGGGCGCGACACCTCCGCGCCGCGCGTCGTCGGGACGATGCAGTACGTGCACTTGTTGTCGCAGCCCTTCTGGATCGTGACGAACGCCCCCACGCCCGCCACTGAAGGGTCGACCTCGCCGACGAAGGGGTAGGCGTCCAAGTCCAAGAACTCCGTGTCGACGACGCGCTCGCCCGCGGCAGCGCGATCCACGAGGGCGTCGACGTGCGGCACACCGTCCGGCCCGAACACCAGATCGACGTAGGGGAACCGCGCCAGGATCGCGTCGCCCTCCTGCTGAGCGACACACCCGGCCACGCCGATCAGAAGGGGCTGCCCCCGCTTTTTCAGCGAGCGGTAGGCGCCGAGCGCCGAGGCCATCTTGTCGACCGCCTTCTCGCGAATCGAGCAGGTATTGAGCAGTACGAGATCGGCCTCGGACGGGTCCTCTGCCTTGATCCACCCACGCCCAGCGAGCTTGGCGCGCATCTTGCCCGTGTCGTACTCGTTCATCTGACAGCCGAACGTGTGAAACCACACCCGGCGGGTCGCGGATGGGGCGGCGGCGTTCACATCGTCGAGGGGCGCAGAGGACGGGGACATGCGGACTCCGGGGCGCGTCCGTCTAACCGACGCCCGGCTCAACGGCAGATGAGCTGTCCCTGCCAGAGACATTCGAGGCGCGCCCCGGCGGTGACGCGCACCTGCACCGCGCCGCCGGTAAACGTCAGGTCGCACGGGACGGGTGGAACCATCGGGATCCGAAGCGCTGGCGTGCCGTCCTCGATGCGGCCCGAGGTCACGGGAGGGGCCTGCCCCCCCTCGCAGGTCAGCGTCCACGAGAACAGCTGCAGCTTGCGGTCGGTGGGCAGCGACAACAGGACGTCGGCCGGCCCCCGACGCGCCACAGCTCCCCCGGCCGCCCGAACGGGGCCAGCGACAGTCGCGGCAGCGCGGGGCCGGACCCGGTAACGGACCGCGCCCGTCGGTCCGCCTTCATCGTCGTCGGCAGGGCCGGCGGCCACGGTCGGTGCTGCTGCTGGCGTCGCCGTCTGCGGCCAGACGACGATGCCCACCGCGAGCATGATCGACAGCCAAGCCGCCACACCCCACACCACCGCGAGCGTCGTCCGTCGGCGGCGAACGCGCAGCGAGACCTCACCCGGTGCCGACAACACGTGCCACCACACCCCGTGCGGCCGCGATGGGGACTCGGCCTCCGCCAACGCCTCATCGGACGCCGTCCGTCCCGGCATCCTTCGCGGCGTGAGCATCGGTGCCTCGTCGGCCATGTCGCCTCCTCGACCGACCTACCACACCCCCATCCTGCCTCGCCACCGACCCGCGTTTGCGCTATCGTGGCGACGTACCTTGGAGTGACCGTGTCGCGAGCCCTCGTCCGCGTCGCGCCCCCGCTGGCCGCCTTGTGCCTGACCAGCTGCTTTCGCACCGATCTCCCATCGGTCGACACCACCACGTGGCCCTTCGAGCCGCTCGTCGGCGCGCCCGAGGGCTGGGTCGTCGAAGGACGCGAGCTCGAGTTGCAATGCCCCGATGGCGAGGCGGCGCGCTACGCGTGGGTCTACCCCGAGAGCGCGGCCGCACCGCCAGGGCAGCAACGCGAGCTGCTGCCCTTGGTCATCCTGTTCCACTCTGGGGCGTTCGACTACGTCTTTCAGCCCGACGCCGCCGCCCCGACCGACGGTCCCAGCTTCCAGGAGTCTCAGGACGAAGAGAAGCGGTTGACGGCCGCCTGGGCCGAGGAGCGCATCTGGACCACGCTCGGCATGTTCCCCAACGAGGACGGCCTCGAGGTCCACACCGGCGCCCTACCCGCCGCGCTCGCCGCCAAGGGGTTCGCCATGCTGATCCCCGGCAATTGCTGGGGCGACTGGTGGCGCAACCGATCGAGCACCACGGCGCAGAACGTCTTTGAAGGCGACTTCTTCTTCCGGGACGGACGCACCGCGGCCGAGTTCATCTGGCTCCACGCCCAAGGCGCCTTCCCGCCCGGCAACCCCGTGCCGCGTCCCGTCGGCATCGACACATCGCGGATCTACCTCGTGGGCCTCGGTGAGGGTGGCCGCGCCGTCACCGAGCTGATCAACCTGCGCGAGACCAAAGCCGACGGCAGCGCCGGCGCGTTCCTCTATGCGCCAGCCGGGGTCGTCCTCGACAGCCCGATCGACGACGTCCGCGTCTACCTCGACAGCGCCAACGACCTGTACCGCACGATCCAACCGGGCCTGCTCCGGGTATGGCCGTCGCGCGAGGTGATGGCCAACGGCACACTCGCCTTCACGCCCCTGTTCGGCATCCCTGCGCGCACGGCGATCTTGGCGAGCAGCAACGACAGCGCGATCCCGCCGCTCGCCAACGACAAGGCGTACGCCCAGCTCGCCAAGAAGCCGCAAGCCGACGTCTGGTTCCACGACGGCGGCGAGCTCGCCCATGTGCTGAGCAACCAAGACGTGACGTTGGCCAAGGCCGTCGCCGACTACCTCGCCGAGGGCAAGACCGCGGTCCCGCCCGAGCTCGTACAGACGCTGCCCGGAGGCCAGTGATCGTGCCGCCACCGCGCACGCGCACACGCGCAGCCAAGCCCGAGACCCCCGCCACGCCGAGCCCGCTGCTGGCGGGGTTAGAGCCGCTCAAGGTCGGAGATGTCGTCATCGACCGCGAGGGACGTGCCTGGACCCTCGAAGCGACGCTCGGTCGTGGCCTCTGGGGCCGCAGCTGGTCGGTGCGACACGACAGCGGCGCGGTCGCCGTCCTCAAGGTGCCCTTGCACGCGTCGGACTTCGCGGGGCGGCACGACGCGCGCGAGCTGGCGGCCCTCGCCCGAACCGCCTGCGAGGCCCAGCGCGACCTGCTCGCAGCGCGCCCGTATGCCGCGTTGGCACCCCTGCTCGGCCTCGTCGACGACGCCCCCGCTGAGGCGGCGAGCGCGGCGGGCGGCTACTTCCTGCCCCGCCTGCCGAGCGACCTCGACACGCGGTTGCGCGGCGGTCTCAGCTTGCACGAAGCGATCGCCGCGATCGCCGGGATCACCGACGCCCTGCACCGCGCCGACACCGCCCACGCCAACCTTCGCCCCTCGAACATCTTCCTCGCCGACGAGGGCCGCGTCGTCCTCACCGACCCGCATGTCACGCTCGACCCGACCGCCCTACGGCGGTTGTCGGACGCGTTGCCGCCACGCCCGGCCTGGGTTCCCCCCGAAGTGCAACGAGGGGCCATCGACGCCATCGGCGGCCGCGCGGCGATGACCGACACGTGGGCCCTCTGCCAATTGCTCCTCGCGATCCTCCGGGGCGTGCATGGCGACCCTGGGCACCGTACCCTCGCCGAGAGCCTGCGCGAAGGGCTCGGCCGCAGCGATCTCGCCGCGGTCAAAGACACGGGCGCCGACCGCATCGCCGCGTCCGACGTGCCGAGACGCTTCGCGGGGCGCGTCACGGAGCGTCTCGGCGCGGTGCTGTCTCGCGGCCTGTCCGAGGCCGACGAGCCTTCCCCGCCGTACCGCTTCGCGACACTCGCCGACTTTGCCGCACGCATGGACGAGATCGTCGACCTGATGCGACCCGAGGTTCGCCACGTCAGCCGCCCGCTGCTCTCCAGCCGCGCCAAAGACGGTACGTTCGACACCGGCCAACCGGTCGCCTTCACCGTGAACGTCACCACCTCGACCGGCGTGGTCGCTCCCGACGATGTCGTCGTCGGGCTCGTGCTCCGCGACCTCGATGCCCCCAGCGAGGACGGTGGCGTGCAACCGGGCGCGCGGGTCCGCGTCGCAGGTGCGCGCGTCGACGTCCAGCGGCACCACAGCGGGCGCTGGCGCTACGCGTTCGAGCTGCCCGACGTCGCCCCCGGACGCTACGCCCTGAAGATCGGCGTCCGCATTCAAGACGACACCTCGGCGCTCGTCGAAGCGGAGGGCACCTTCGTGGTGCGCGCCACGGCTGGCTACGTACCTCCCGCTGCCCCCGCGGAGCCTCCGGCGGCGACCGCGCCGATTCCGCGTCGACCGATCAACCCCACGGCGAGCTCCGAGCCCGTTCCCGTCCCCAACGCCCAACCCGCAGCAGCCGCTGCGACCGCCGCGGTCGCTGCCGCCGCCAGCTTGCCCGACCTGTTCGGGCGCGGAGCGGTCAGCGGGCCGCCGATGCCGATCCGACCCGACAGCAGCGGCGCTTGGTCTGGCGCCGACACGCGGCGCGACAGCTTCGACCGGGGCACCGACGCCGGAACGGACGCGGGCACGCGCTGGTTTGACGCCGGCGACGGACCGCCGACCCTTCGCTCACCGAGCACGGCCACCGCGTCGGGTCCCCCGACGATCACGCCGGCTCCGACCTCACCGGGCACCGACCCCGCATGGTCGGTCCCCGCTCGACCCGCACCCGCCCGCCCGACCGCAACGTGGGCCCCAGATCCGCCCGACCACGCGGGAAGCGAGCCGCCACCTGTGCTTCGTCCGTCGGCGCCACAGCACGACATGCCGCCGAGCCGAAGTGGCGGCCGAGCCGCAGAGCTGGACTACCCGAGCACGAGCGACGCAACGGGCGCCGACGAACTGTGGCGGGCCGAACCGCCTTCCGAGGTCTCCCCCGATCCGTATTTCGACGGCGAGCCGCAAGGCCCCTTTGGCGCGGCCCTCGAACGCGCGCGGGAGAAGCTCGCGGCGTTGGAGGAGGACGGCTGGGACGCCAACACCGTCATCGCCGGGCTGGCGGTCGCCGCCATCCTCGGGATCGCGGTGCTGGGTGGCCTGATCAAGTCGCTCCTCGCGGGCTGATCTCGGCGGCGCAACAAGGCGCGGCGTGATAAATGGGCACCGCTTAGCCTTGGAGCCACGGTGAGCCCCACGTTCCTCGACGTCCCCGCCCTCGACGCCCTCGACGCCTCCACCGACCTGCTGGTCGTCGGCGTCCGCGCACCGCTCGCACAAGACACGACGATCGCCGCGGTCGAAGCTCGCCTCAGCGGGTTTGGCGCTCACCTCTCGGCGCGCGGATTCGAGGCCACCGCGGGCGAGTGTTTGGTGTTGCCGACCTACGGCGCCCTCGCTTGCCCCCAGATCGCCGTGGTCGGCCTCGGAGACGGCAGCCAAGCCGCGCTCCGCAAGGCGGCCGGCAAGGTCGGCGGGGTCGCCCGTGATCAGAAGGCAGCGAGCGTCGCCATCGATCTTGGCAACCTCGACGACGCCGCCCTGAGCACCTTGCTCGAGTTCGTCGCGATCGGGAATTACCGTTGGGACGCCCATCAGCCCGAGAAGGCTCGCACCCCGGCGCTCGCGCGTTTGGCGATCAGCGGTGCCGCCGCCACCACCCGTGAGGCCGTCGCCGCCCGTGCTGGGCTTCGCGCCCGCTGGCAGGCGTTCGCCCGCGACCTCGTGAACCGGCCCGCCGCCGACCTCACGCCGACCGCCGTTGCCACGGCCGCGCAAGGTCTGAGCCGCCTCCCGCACGTGACGGTCCATGTCACCGACTTCGAGTCGTGCAAGGCGCAAGGTATGGTCGGCATCGTCGCCGTCGGCCAAGGCTCCACCGAACCGGGTTGCCTGGTCCACATCTCGTACCAGCCGCCCGCCCCGCGGGACACGATCGCGCTCGTCGGCAAGGGCGTCACGTTCGACTCGGGCGGCCTGTCGCTCAAGCCGTCCGACGCGATGCAGACGATGCGCTGCGACATGGGTGGGGCCGCGACGGCGCTCGCCGCGATCGGCGCGATCGCCGAGCTCGGCCTGCCGATTCGGGTCGATGCCTTCCTCCCCTGCGTCGAGAACATGGTCGCTGGCAACAGCTACAAGCTCGGCGACATCCTGCACTACCGCAACGGCGTCACCTGCGAGATCCACAACACCGACGCCGAGGGTCGGTTGATCCTCGCCGACGCGCTGATCGAGGCGTGCGCCGTCCCGGGCGTCAGCCGCGTGGTCGACCTCGCGACCCTCACGGGTGCGATCATCATCGCCCTCGGCTCCGAGTTCACGGGGATGTTCACCGCCGACGACGGTCTCGCCGCCGAACTCGACGCCGCCTTCGCTTCGGCGGGCGAGCTCGCGTGGCGTCAGCCGCTGCACGCACCGTACAAGCGGCTTCTCAAGGGCACGTGGTCGCAGATCAAGAACGTCGGTGGGCGCGAGGGCGGTAGCATCACCGCGGCGCTGTTCCTCGAGCACTTCGTCACCGAAGGCGTGCGGTGGGCGCATCTCGACATCGCAGGGACG
>JBEIFN010000063.1:0-9346 GCA_040382435.1 Alphaproteobacteria bacterium | reverse complement strand
TGTGGCTCGGCTGGTCGGGCTACGCGGTCCCGCTCCCCGACGGTGACCTCGGCTTGCTCTGCGCCGACGCTCCCGCCGACGTGGACGCACTCGGCCGGTCGGTGTGGCCACTCTCCGACCTCGAGCGCCGGCTGACCGACCTCGGCACCAAGCGTGTCGTGGTGTGGCTCGACGTCGACCCCGGCGCGGCCGACCGGCAAGGTCAGCCGCTGTTCCTCGACCCTGTGCCCGCACCGGCGCCGCTCCCACCGCCACCCGCGCCGATCGTGCGATGGGTCCCTGCGACGACCCCGTTCGGCGAGCACACGCTGCTCGGTCAGGGCCTGCTGTCCTACGCGATGCTCGCGGGTCTGCGCGGGTGGGCCGACGTCGATCACGACGGCTCGGTCAGCATCGGCGAGCTGTCCGACTTCGTGCCCAACCTCCTCCGACGGGCAGGGCGCACTGACGCGCGGATCGACGGCCCGTCCGTCGGCGACGACCGTCCCTTGCTCAGCCCCGTGGCCAGCGCGATGCCCGACCTCAGCACGGCGCGCTCCTTGCGCCCTCCAGAGGCGGACGTCGACGACCGGTTCGTCGCGCCGACCGATCCCGCGGAGCGCCTCACGGCGCAGGCCGAGGCCGTACGCCTTCAGGTGCAGGCGGCGGCGGACGCGGACTGGGCGCGCACCCTCGCACGCGCTGCGAGCGGCGCCGACGAGGCGCGACTGGCCTACCGCCTGTTCCTCGACCGCTACGCGTCACGCACCTACGTGCTTGACGGGGGCGAGGTCACCGTCACCGCCGACCAAGTCGCCGAGGCCCGCGCACGCCTCGCCCGAGGTGGGGTGCCCTACCGCCCGATCGAGACGGTGTGGATCGACGCCGGCGAGGGCCGCTTCGGTCGCGACCCCACCACCGACACGCCGCCCTTCCGCACGACGGCGCCGACCCTCGTTTCCACCCACGAGGTCACGCGCGCCGCGTGGATCGAGGTCATGGGTGAAGCGCCGCCCTCGTCCGAACCGCCGAGCGCGCCGGTCACGGGGATCTCGTGGTACGAGGCCGTCGCGTTCGCCAACGAACGCAGCCGCATCGACGGCCTACAGCCGGCCTACACCCTACGCGGGGCGCGCGTCCTCCGCGCCCCAGCGGCCGACGGGTGGCGCTTGCCGACAGAAGCCGAGTGGTGGGTCTACACCCACGGCCTCACGCTCTCGAGCCCGTGTACGCAAGCCAACCTCGCGGACCTTTCCGCGGCCGAACCTGACGCGCCGCTCGCTGAGGGCGCGTGCGAGGACGACGCACCGACCGTGACGCGGGGCGGTCGCTACGCGTCCCACCGGGGTCTGTACGATCTGATCGGCAACGTCGCCGAGTGGACCTGGGACCCGTGGTCGCCCATAGCGCCCGCGACGCGCCTCGACCCGGTCGCCGAGCGGGCGGACCCACGGCGCGTGATCGTAGGAGGAAGCTGGAGAACCTCGGCCGACGCAGCGTGGAACCGACGAGGTGCCGACGCAGCCCAGGGGGCCGACGACATCGGCCTGCGCTTGGTCCGCAACGCGCCGCCGAGCGCGTGGCTCGTGCGACCCGATACGCCGCCGGACGAGCCCGACGATGACGACGACGACGACGGGGTGCGTTGATGGGACCCGTCCGCCCCACGGCTGACGGCTGCACGGTGCAGATCCGCCTGCAGCCCGGCGCCAAACGAAGCGCCATCCTCCGCGTCGACGACGAAGCGGTGCGGATCCACGTCACCGCTCGCCCCGTCGAGGGCGCGGCCAACGAGGCGCTCCTCCGCTTCCTCGCCCGCGACGTGCTCGGCCTGAGCCTCGCGAGCGTCACGTTGATCCGCGGCCAGACGCACCGCGACAAGGTCGTCGCCGTCCGCGCGAGCGCCGACACGGTTTTGGCCGCCCTCGCCCGCCACGCCGCCGACGGCCCCGCCTAGCGCGACTCCGCCGCGAGCGTCTGCAAGCGGCTCGAAGCGACGAGCCCGAGCCCACCCTCGCGCGCCTCCGCGCCCTGCACCGCGACGACATCACCACGCGACAGCGCGTCCCACGTGGCACGCCAAGGCGCGTCCAAGGACGATGGCGTCGACAGGGTCGCCCGACCTTGCGGACCGCACACGACGCGGCGCGTACGCCCGGCGCGGTTGGTCATCGGCTCGCTCACCACACGGAAGCCCTCGCGCGACCGCTCCGACGTCACGCCCGGAGGCCGCGCGACCAACCAGGAGAACCCCACCTCGGCCCTCGGCAACGCCGCGCGGCGCGCGATCGCGCTGAGCAGCGGCGGCTCCGGACGCACGACCGTGGCATGACAGGCCGCGCCGATCGGACGAAGCGGACACGGCGCGTTGGTCAAACACGGCCCTTCCAACGTCCACCCCGCGGTCGCCAGCGCGTCCCGCAACGCCAGCACCTCGGCGTTGTTGGCGCGCGTGGCTGGCTCGACAAGCACGAACCGGCCTTCGGGCGCGCACCCCGCCATCCAGGCGCTCACCACCTCGACGCGGCGGAGCACCGCGTCACGCGACGGAGGATGCAGCTCGTGGAGCACGGGGCCGGCCCACACCCCATCGACCTTGGGCGCATCGGCCGGAGGACCCGCGCGCAGGTCCCGAGGCCACGCCCGAGCGCCGAGCATCGCCTCGTACACCCGACGCGCGTTGGGCGTATGATCCGCCCCTTCCACCCAAGCACCCACAACGAGCAGCGCAGCCGAGACCGGTCCCGGCCCGCACCCGAGGTCGAGGACGCGCGTGCCGGGTCCCACCAGCCCGGGCATTCTCGCCAACAACGACGCGGTCTGTCGGTAGCTCGTCGGCCACCAATGCAGCAGGTACGCCGCCATCAGCGCGTCGTCCTCGAGGTACGGACGCCCGACCAACGCACGGATCCCCTCGGGTCCCGCCGAGAAGCGAGCGACCTCGCGCGCCGCACGTTCGAGGTCGGCCTCGCCCCACGGCTCCTCCGCCGACAGGCCGTGCAGCCGCCGCCACGACGCGACCAACATGGGCACCCACGCCGCGAGCATCCCACCCCCGCCTGCCCGTTACCGCGTTACCGACCGACCATGCACCCCCAACGCTTCCCGCTCACGCAGAAGGCGCGACTTCGCGACGCGCAAGGCCGCATCCTGCTGCTCCGTGACGCGGCGACGGGCACCTGGGATCTGCCCGGCGGACGGCTCGACCCGGGCGAACTGTCCGACCTCGCCGCCTCGTTGCAGCGCGGACTGACCGAAGAGCTGGGCGCGTTGAACGCCCACATCGACGGCAGCCCGTCCGCGCTGCTTCCCCACGCGATGGCCGACGGCGCCGAGGCGTTGATGCTGGTTTGGGACGGTGTCGCCGACGGCATCCCGCAGCTGAGCGCCGAGCACGACGCCTGGTGCTGGTGGACGCCCGACGACGGGCGGGAACCTACGGCACCCGCGCTGCGATCGGTCCTCGACCTGCCGAGCGACGTGTCCTGGCACTACGGCTTGGTCGGCACCCGGGGAGCGATCGCCCGCACCTGATCGCCCAAGATCTCCAGCGCTTCGAGCGGCCCGCCGTAGTGGGCCGAGAGGCCGACGTCGATGCGCCAGACCGCTCCCCCACACGCCGAGGTCACGCCGTGCTCCTGAGGCGTGTGGCCGACCACGATGCGCCGCACGCCCGCGGCCTCCAAGGTCTCGCCCAACGACGCGCAGTCGACCTCGCCCCGCGACAACGACCGCGACCACACCGGACCGGCCTCGTCGAACAGCCTCGCCGGACGCGGACCCTGCCCGAGCATCCATTCGTGGGCCGCGGTGTCGAGGGACGCACGGCCAGCGGTGACCTCGGCGAGCGACCAGCCGCCATGAACGAACAACGTCTCGCCCACCACGACCGTGACGGGATGCGCGGCGAGCGCACGCGCTGACGGCCCGCCGGGGGCAAACGCGGCAAGACGTCCCGCGAGGCTCCCGGCGGCGCCGAAATCTCCCAGCGCTTCGGGGGCGACATAGCGCAGGTCTCCCGCGACGTTCATCGCCTCGTGGTTGCCGATCAGCTGCCGGACCGCACCGCCAGACGCCGCGGCCTCCACCGCGAGGTGGTCCAGGAGCGCCACCACCGCCTCCTCCTGCCCTCCCCGATCGAGCCGATCCCCGACCTGGACGAGCACGGCGCGGCCGGCGACCCAGTGATCCGCCGCGTCGATGACGGCGGTGCCGACGAGCAGGGCGCGCAAGCGATCGACGTCGCCATGCACATCCCCGACCGCGATGATGCGTGGCGCGGCCTCGATGTCCGCCGCCGTCCGCTCGCCCGTGGACACAGCGACGGTGTCGGCGGCGACCGAGACCGGCCCGGGTGCCGCGACGTAAGCGACCACCGCCAGCCCCACACCCGCGAGCACCCCGACACGCAGGACGGCGCGAAGGCCGCTCACAACGCGAACCGCCGCACGAGCGCCGGCGCGCCCCCTTCGGACCAAGCCGCCAACGCCACAAGTGCGGGGTTCGTGCGCGCCGCCCAGCGCGCCATCAACGGCCCCATGTACACCGCTTCCCCGCGGCCGCGCGCTTCGAGCGCCTCGGCGCAATCTGCGAGGATCCCGTCGACCAGCCCGACCACCGGCTCCGGTGCCAGCGGGCCACGCGCCACCACCTCGACATGCCAAGCGCGCAGCAACGGCCAAGCCGCCTCACCGAGCGCGGCGTCCACCCGGCGTGCGATCGCCTCGTGGGCGCACACCATGCCCGCCGAGAGGGCCGCGACCGCCATCGTCTCGCCTGGCGGCTGCTGGCACGCGCTCCTCAGCTCCACGGTGCCGTGCCGCGTACGCGGGCGCGTGCTGTTCCAGATGTAGTGGTCGTGCCAGATCCAAGCCTCGAACGCCTCGGCGTCGGACAGCTCCGGGTGCGCGTCGAGCCAGCGTCCGAAGGGTTGTCCCACCGCGACGACCTCGGCACCCTGCTTGTGCATCAGGTAGTCCAGCGGCCAGGTCCGACCGATCCAGCCCTGCGCCGTCTGCGAAGGTCCCTCGGGCATGCCGTGACGGAACGTACCCGCGTAGATGCTCCCCATCGTCGCTTCACGCGCGGACAGGAACCCCGATGGCGCGCCCGCCGTGATCGGCGAGTTGGCGCACAGGGCAATGATCACGGGAACGAGCAGGTTGGTGAGGTCGGTGATCGCCATCACCTCGCTGCGGCCCACCGAGACGTGGGTCTGGTCCGAAGCGGTGAGCGAGAACCACTGCCAAGCTGGCCCGATGACGTCGGCGAGCGCGAGGTAGCGCTGCTTGGGCGTCATCATCGACGGCTCGGCGTGTGCCAAGGGCTGAATGCCATAGCCGAGGACAAAAGCCCCATGCTCCCGTGCCACACCCACCAGTTCGCCCACCGCGGCGTCCCAGCGCGACGCCATCTCGCAGAGGTCCTGACAGGGCGGCAGGATCACCTCGACCGTGGCACGCCCCACCTCGGACGAGAACGTGACCTCGGGGCGTTCGAGGGCCGTGACCAGCGAGCCCTCGCGGCTGAGTTGACCACCGCCCGCCGCAAGCGCGGGCCAAAGTTGGGCCAGATCGAACGGCTCCCCCTGGGCATTGACAAGTGGAAACTCACTTTCGCGGCCCAGGGTCCGCCACGCCGGCGTCGCCTCCGGGAACGACGCGGTGAACGCGCGAACCAGCGATTCCGCACGGCCGGTCATGGAACCCCCAACCCGTCGAGCATCGCCGGAATCAGGTCGTGGTGCAGCAGCTTGGGCGCGCCCCCCCAGCCTTCGGGATGCCGATCGACCACGCCCGCATACAGCCAGCCCGTGCCGCCGACCGAGCGCGGACCGTCGACGTCGTTGACGCCACGGTCGCCGACGTGGATCAGCGCATCCGGGCCAACACCGAGCTGTGAGGCAGCTTCCAAGAAGATCTTCGGAGATGGCTTGCTGCAGCCCACCTCATCCGAGAAGATCATCGCGTCGAAGAACCCTGCGAGGTTGTGATCCCGCAAGATGCGGCGCAAGCCGGTGCCGGGCGTGACGATGGTGTCGCTGATGATGCCCACCCGAACGCGGCCCCGGAGCTCGTGCAGCACCTCGAGGACTCCGGGTGCGAGGCGTGGTGGATGGACCACCTCCATCGTGGCGAGCACCTCGACCAGCGCCTCCTGCGCAGCGGCCTCCCCTGCAAGCGAAAAGGCCGAGAACACCGACGCCACCCGTTCGCGCACGTGCGGGGTTCGATGTTCGACCTTCCACTGATGCCGGAACGCGGCGAGCGCGTCGTCCCACGCGGACCGAATCGCAGCCTCATCGATCTCCGCGACCGACCGCACCGCCGCGACGACCGCGCAAGCGCGCGCCTCGGGCTTGGGCAGCAGGCCGAGCGCGCGCCGATCAAGCTCATCGGAATCGTCGACGACCAGGGTGTCCCAGAAATCGAACGTCACGGCACGCTTCATCGAGGACCTCGCTGCGCGCACGTAACGCGCCGGATCGCCGACGGTAGAAAGGGGAACCGCCGCCCTCACCCTGCCGTCGCTACGCCGAAGGCTCGGCGAGTCGGCCACGCGAGTCCCCGTGCGCCATGGGGGCGAAGGTGCGGCGGTCCCTGTCTCTTCGTAGCCCCCACGACAGCGAAGGCACGTCGTTTCCTGTCGCTGGTGGCGATGGGCCCACGGTCCCGCTACCCACACCGCATGGAGCCCGCATGGCACGTTTCGACCGACCGATCCGCATCGCGTACGCATCTGGCTTCTACGGCGACCGCGCGTCCGCGATGCGCGAGCTCGTAGAGGGCGGACCGATCGACGTATTGACCGGAGACTGGCTCGCGGAGTTGACCCTCGCGATCCTCGCCCGCGACCGCATGAAGGACGACGAGACCGGCTACGCCAAGACCTTTTTGCCCGCCCTGCTGCCCGTGCTCGGGACCTGCCTCGCGCGCGGTATCCGCGTGATCAGCAACGCCGGCGGCATCCACCCCCACGCGCTCGCACGGCAGCTCGCACGAGCGGCAGAGGAGGCCGGACACAGCGTCCGGATCGCCGTGGTCGATGGCGACGACCTGGGCGACCGCCTCGGGAGCTGGATGGCCCAAGACCAGCTCCGCCACCTCGACCGCGGAACGCCCCTCGGCCCCACCGACGGGTTCCCGATGCGGATGCATGCCTACCTCGGCGCAGCCGGCATCGCAGAGGCCCTCGAAGCCGGCGCCGACGTGGTGATCACGGGCCGGACGACCGACGCCGCGCCGCTGATCGCCGCCGGGCGGTGGGCCTTTGGGTGGGCGATCGATGCATGGGACGCGGCAGCGGGCGCGCTCGTCGCCGGGCACGTCGTCGAATGCGGCACGCAAGCCACCGGCGGGAACTTCAGCGGGTGGCGCGACCTCCCCACGCTCCGCAACATCGGCTTTCCGATCGCAGAACTTTCGGCCGACGGCCGTGCGGTCATCACCAAGCACCCCGGCACGGGCGGCGGCGTGACCGTCGATACCGTCAAGGCCCAGCTGCTCTACGAGATCGGCCACCCCTGCTACGTCAGCCCCGACGTGGTCGCCGACTTTGCCACCGTCGAGATCCTCCAAGCGGGGCCAGACCGCGTGTTGCTCCAAGGCGTACGCGGTGCACCGCCCCCGAACCACCTCAAAGCGGGGGTCCTGCTCGCGGCCGGCTACCGCAACGAGGTGCAGTTTTTGCTCGGCGGCGGCGACGTCGTCGCCCGTGTCGACGCCCTCGGCGAAGCCTTCTGGGCCGCCGTCGGTGGACGGGACGCGTTCCTCGACACCGATACGTCGTTGCTGCGCGGCGACCACCCCGAGGTGCCAGCAGCCCGGGCGCTGAGTCGCCTGACCTGCAGCGCGCGCAGCGCAGATCGTGACAGCGTCGGTTCCCGGTTCACGCGGCGCGCCGTGGAGCTCGCGCTCGGCAGCGTGCCTGGGGTCACCCTCGACGCGCTGCCCGGCGACCCCAAGCCCGTCGTCACCTTTTGGCCTTGCCTCGTGCCCGCCGATGCCGTCCCCACCTCGGTCCACCTCGGCGGTCGACGTTGGACCGCCACCCCGCCACCGACCGTCGCGCACCTCCCCAACGCGCCACGGTCCCCCACGACCCCGCCCGCACCCGCGCAGACCACCTCGATGCCGCTCGGCGCCTTCCTGCACGCACGCTCAGGCGACAAGGCCGGCAACGCGAACGTCGGGTTTTGGGCCAAGGATCCGATCGGCTGGGACGAGCTGTGCCGTCTGGTGACCCCGGCCTGGCTCGCGGCGATCCTCGACTTTGACGGCCCCATCGTCGTGCACGCCCTGCCGAACCTGATGGCGCTCAACATCGAGTTGATCGGCTGGCTCGGCGCCGGGGTCGCCGCCAACTTGCGCCCCGATCCCCAAGCCAAGGGCCTCGCCGAATGCCTTCGCGCCGTCACCGTGCAGGCCGACGTACGCCTGCTTGGCCTCGACCTTTCGCGCGCTACGCCGCCCGGAGCCGCCCCGTCGCAGCCGCCCACTTGAGGAAGCCCGCCAGCCAGTCCGTGACGAAGGCGGCCGTCGGCGCGTCCACCAAGCCGTCGCCGTTCACCTTGGACGCCATCCCTCCGATCGCGACCTCGGGACCGGCGTAGACCGGCGCCAACATCCCCGCGAACACGTTGCGGGCATGGGCCTGCGCCCTCGCGCCGCCGACCGCACCGGGCGAGCCGCTGATCAACCCCACGGGCAACCCCGCGAACACCGAGCGGTACGCCGGACGCGAAGCCCAGTCGATCGCGTTCTTCAGCCCGCCTGGCAGGCTGTGGTTGTACTCCGGCGTCAGCACGATCAGCGCATCCAACGCCGCGAGCGCGTCCCGCCACGCCGTGACGACCTCCGGCGCGCCGAGATCGTCGCTATACAGCGGGAGCGCGTCGAAGCGCAGCTCGCGCCACGACACGTCGGCCGCCGTCAAGCCCGGCAGCGCGCGCCCAAGCGCGGTGTGCAAAGACCCCGCACGCAGACTGCCCGAGACCCAGCCAACCCTCAACGTCATCCTCGCCTCCCCGACGCTCACCACCGACCAACCGGTGGGCATTTGGCGCGAGGCCTAGCCCGACTGCACGCGCCAGGCTGCGCCGACGGGCGGCAACCGCTCACTTGTGGCGGAAGATGATCCGACCGCGTGACAGGTCGTACGGCGACACCGCGACCGTGACCCGGTCGCCGAGGACGACGCGGATGTGGAAGCGCCGGAGCTTGCCAGCAAGGTGAGCGTGGACGTCGGTGCCGGCCTCGGTGCGAACCAAGAAGTTTCCGCCTGGAAACACTTCTTCGACCGAACCTTCAATCTCGATCAGATCCTCACTCGCCACGCACCCTCCGCTCAGGACGCGCGGACTAACGGC
>JBEIFN010000062.1:0-9381 GCA_040382435.1 Alphaproteobacteria bacterium | reverse complement strand
GTGGCTGGCGTGGGCGATCGGGAGCGTGGCGACGCGCTCACTCGGTCGGTTGCAGCGGGCGGCCCGCAGGCTCGCGGACGGCGCGTTCGACGCCGTCGAAGCCGCGTTACCGAGCGCCGACAGCCGCATCGCCGAGGTCCGAGGCCTGACGACGGCTTTTCTGGACACGGCGGCTCGGCTGCGCGACCGAATCGCGTACATCGGCGAGTTCGCCGCCCACGTCAGCCACGAGTTCAAGACGCCGCTCGCGACGCTTCGCGGCACCATCGAGCTGTGGCGGGATGACGAAGACATGCCGGCCCCTCAACGACGGCGCTTTCTCGACAACGCAGCCGCCGAAGTCGAACGGCTCGATCGACTCGTCTCCGGCTTGCTCTCGTTGGCCAGAGCAGAGCAGGCCACCCCGCTGACGCCGCTCGCGCTCGACCCTTGGGTTCGCTCCTGGGCGGAGCGACACGGCGTCGCGGTGCACGGCAGCCTCCGCGGCACGGTACCGGTCGACGCGACATGGCTCACCGCCGCCCTCGACAACGTCATCGACAACGCACGTCGCCATGGCGGCCCGCAGGTATCGGTGCACCTCTCGCAGTCGACCGACCACGTCCGCATCGCCGTGCGCGACGACGGCGCAGGAATCGGCGCCGCCAACCAAGCCAAGGTCTTCGACCGCTTCTTCACGACGGCGCGAGACCGAGGCGGGACCGGCCTTGGCCTCGCGCTCGTCCGCGCCGTCGCCCTCGCCCACGGTGGACGGGTCTCGCTCGAGAGCGTACCCGGGCGTACGGAACTGACCCTGGAGCTACCGTGTCCGCCCCGCGACGCCTGACCCGACGTCTGACGCCCGCTCAGGCCGACCTCGCGGCGGTTGCGCTCCGATCCGGGTCGATCGTCGCGCTCCCCACCGAGACGGTCTACGGCCTCGCTGCCGACGTCCGCCGTCCTGAGGCGATCGATGACGTGTTCCGCGCCAAAGGACGCCCTGCGAGCGACCCGCTGATCGTCCACGTCAGCCACGCGCTCCTCGGCGACGACCTCGCCCACGGCCTGATCGAGGCGGGTTGGGCCACCGACGGGCCTTGGCGTCAAGCGGTCGAGGTCTTGGGCGCCGCGGCGTGGCCCGGGCCGTTGACCGTCGTCCTTCCTCGCGGCCGTCGCGCCACCGACCGCATCACGGCCGGCGGACCGTCTGTGGCCGTACGCATCCCCGCACACCCCCTCACCCTCGACGTCCTCGACCGCCTCGGCGACGCCGTGGTCGCCCCGTCGGCCAACCGGTTCGGCAGCATCAGCCCCACCGACGCCGACGCTGTGTTGGCCGAGCTCGACGGCCGGATCGACGCCGTGCTCGACGGCGGCCCCTGCACCATCGGCGTCGAGTCGACGGTGGTCGATTTGACGCGGTCGCCGACGGTGCTGCGACCGGGAGCCTTCGACGCGCGCCAGCTCGCAGCGTGGCTCGGGACTGAAGTCCACGCGCCGCACGTCAGCGTTCCCCGCGGCCCGTTGGCCGCCCCTGGGCTTCTCGACCGACACTACGCCCCGAAGACCCGCCTCGTTCGTCTCGCGCCGACCCCACAATGGGACGCGGAAGCCACGCCACCCGAGGACGGCGACGCGCTCCTGTGCTGGTCCCCGCCCGCGCAAGCCGCCCAGCGCTGGACCGACCGCATACCGTGGTCGTGCCTGTGCCCGGACGGCGACATCGAAGCGGCCGCACGGCGGTTGTACGGCACCCTGCGTGCGCTCGACGCCGGCCAGCACCGGACGCTCTACATCGAGGTTCCCCCGTCCGGTCCCGGCATGCTCGAAGCCCTGCACGATCGCATCCGACGGGCGTCGAGCTCCACACCGGTGCTACGACCCACGCGCGCGGGCCTGGTTCCGACTTAGTCGCCTAGACCGTGGTGCCGCAGGCGGTAGAGCAGCGAAGTTCGAGGAATCCCCAGCGCACGGGCCATCTTGGACCGGTTGCCCTGATGCTCGGCCATCAGCGCAGCGAGTCGGGCACGCTCGTCATCGACCCCGCTTCCCCACGACGCCGGACGCGCGGCCTCCACAAAGCCCGGCAGGGGCCGCGGTGGCAGAGGCTGATCGAAGGTGATGGCATCGGCCTGAATCCAAGCGCCGTGCAACACCACCGCCCGCGTCAGCACATTGCGGAGCTCGCGCACGTTCCCCGGCCACGACCACGCGGCGAGCTTGGTGAGCGCGGCCTGCTCGATCCGTGCGCCGGGGTGCAGCCGACGGAGCAACGTCTCCGCGACGAGCGGGACGTCGGCAGGCCGATCTCGAAGCGGCGGCATCGGGACCTGCAGGACGCTGAGGCGGTAGAACAGGTCTTCACGGAAGGTTCCGTCGCGCATGGCGGCGAACAGGTCGCGGTGGGTCGCGGCCACAACGCGCACATCGAGGTGTTCGACCTCGGCCCCGCCCACGCGCAGCACCTCGCCCGACTCGAGGACCCGGAGCAGTCGGGCCTGCGCCGCGAGTGAGAGTTCGCCGAGCTCATCGAGGAACAACGTCCCACGATGCGCCCGCTGAAACGCTCCTTCGGCGCGCGCCTCGGCGCCGGTAAACGCGCCGCGCTCGTGCCCGAACAGCGCGGACTCGATCAGGGTGGCGGGGATGGCGGCCGCGTTGAGGGCGACAAACGGGCGGTCATGCCGCCCGGATGCATCGTGCAGACCACGAGCCGCGAGCTCCTTGCCGGTGCCCGTCTCGCCGAGGATCAGCACCGGGGCGTCGTGGCGCGCCACCCGTTCGAGCAGGCCGAAGACACGACGGATCTTGGGATCGCGTCCGACGAGGTCCCCGAAGCCCTCGGGGGTTTCCTCGGAGAGTCGCCTCGTGACCGAATCCACGACAAAGCGAACCCCACCACACCGGGCGACATCGCCAGGGAGCATCGGCGTGGGTTCGGTGACGGGGATCTCGTCGAGCCACACGGGGAGCGCGCCCGGCTCGACGAGTGCGCGGCCGCGGACGACACGGACGATACACGCACCAAGTGGCAGATCGGCGCGGAGGACGACGTCGGCACCGAGCCCCCCGACCCGGACACGACTCGATGTCAGCGGCAGCGCGCGGTCGGAGAGCGGGCCGTCGAGCACACGAAGGCGCGCATGACGCACCACGGCCTGGCCCGCGTCGGACTGCACCAGCTCCTCCCACCCCGCGGCGGACAGCGCCACCGTAGCCGCGTCAGCTTCGGCGCCTGCGACGAGCCGCACCGTGAGGCCGCTCACTTCGAAGGCGTCTCCCAGTTCGATCACACCGCCACCGAATGGACGTCCGTCGCGCAGCAAGCCGTGCCGCGACCGGTCGATGACGCGCCAAGTCGGCCGCTCGGACCCTTGACTCTCGGGGCGAATTTCGGCGTGGATGCGGCTGACCTCCTCTCCCGGAAGGGCCACATCGCACGCATCCGCGCGCCCGAGCGTCGCGCCCGACGGCGGCAGGCGAACCCGAAACAGGCGCTCGCCGCCACGCTCCACGGAAAGCCAGACCATCGACCCCTCCCGCCATTCCGTCCCATCGTATACCGTTACGCCCATGCCACTCGGGGTCTGACCTTGGTGTTCCATCCGCCGCGATCGCTGACCCTCGACGGACGCCTCGGACGCGGCGGTTTCGGCGAGGTGTACCGAGGGCGCCTGATCCGAGACCGACTCGTCCTCGATGTCGCCGTCAAGGTGCTCCACCAGTCCCTCGACCCTCGCGGCCAAGGCCCAGAGCGTCTCCGCGACGAGGCGCGCTTCCTCGGCCGCCTCCGCCACCGGACCGTCCCGCACGTGCACGACCTCGCGTGGCTCGACGGCCACCTCGCCTTCCTCGTCGAATACATCGACGGGATCGATCTAAGCGAGGCGAACGCGCGCCGCGACCTGCCACGCCGTGCAGCGTTCGAGGCGCTCGCCGACGTCGCAGATGCCCTCGACGCGGCCTGGAACCACATCGACGGCGAGGGAACGCCGCTTCGGCTGGTGCACCGCGACCTCAAGCCCGGCAACATCCGCCTTGGCCGCGACGGCGCGGCGCGCCTGCTCGACTTTGGGATCGCGCGGTCGGACGCCTTCGACCGAAGCGCTGCCACCGCGCTCGATGCGGTCGTCGGGACCCCTGCGTGGATGGCGCCCGAACGCTTCGACCGCGACGACGGGGGTCCCGCGTCGGATGCGTGGGCGCTGGCCGCTGTGATGTGGGAGACGCTCGTCGGCCAACGGCTGTGGCACGGACGTGATGCGCGGGCGCTGATGGGCCTCGCAGGTTGGCAGGACCGCTACGACGAAGCGATCGACCAGCGGCTGAACGAGCTGCCTTCGGACGTCCCTGCCCCCGTTCGCGCCGCGTTGGCGGCGGGGCTTCGCTGGTCTCCCAAGGAGCGCCCCAGCGCTGCGATGTGGAGCCAGTGCCTCCGCGACGCGGCGGCCACCGCCCCGGGGCCCGGACTCGTCGCTTGGTGTCGTCAGCTCCCACATGGAGGGACGGGCGAGGCGATCGGACGCGCGGGCCAGGTCTACGAAGAGACGACCCCAGGCGTTTGGATCCCAAGCGCGAGCGCAGCCACGACCGTCGTCGACCCGCCGCGGGCGGAGAGCACGCACAGCGCACAGCCCGAGCCCATCGAACGGACGCAACCTGAGCCCAGCGTGGCCGCGCCTTCCCCGCGCCGGCAGGCTGCGCGTGCGCGGTGGGGGAGTGCGATCGCAGGCGCGTTCGCGATCGGCGCCAGCGGCGCTTGGCTCGCCACCCACAACCCATCCGACGACCTCGGCATCGGGCGCGCGGACCCCGACAGCCTCGACCTCGCCGCGCCCCTGGGGCCCGTCCCAACGGCGACGTCAGCCCCCCGCGCGCCGGCACCCCCAGCCCGGCCGCCCACGCCCGACGCGTCCGCCAAGCAGCCCACCCCGACGCCGTACGCCGAGCCCAAGCCTTCTCGCAGCCTCGCGGCCGGGGCGGCCACAGGCACGGCGGCCGAGGCCTCCGGAGCCGTTCCAGCGCGCGGTCGCGCCACCGGCGCGTCCCCACCGGTGTCGCCGACCCCGCCGGTGCCAACGCCGGTCCCACGAGCCGAGGTGCGGTTTTCGGCCGCCGCGACCGCGGCGCACGCCACCTTGCTCGACGACCAAGGTGCGCGGTTCGTCGACACGGGCCGGCTGCCCACAGGCACGTACAAACTCGTCGCGAGCCTCGACGGCGGCGCGCCGAAGACGTACGTCGACGGGGTCCACCTCCCGGCTGAGAGCACTTGGGAGGTCCACTGCGACGCAGCCCTCCGCAACTGCGCGCTCCGCCCCGCGAGGACCCCATGAAGACCCGTCGTCTCGCCGACACCGACCTCGACCTGTCCATCGTCGGCTTTGGCGGCTGGGCAATCGGTGGGCAGCATTGGGGGGATGACGTCACGGATGCGCGGAGCGTCGCGGCAATTCACGAGGCCCTCGCGCTGGGCGTCAACTGGATCGACACGGCACCCATCTACGGAAAGGGAAGGTCCGAAGAAGTGATCCGCAAAGCGCTCGCCGATCGCCCCGGCCGCGCCATCGTCGCCACGAAGGTCGGCGTCGTGTGGGTCGGCGACCACGCGCAGAGCCACCTGACCGCGGCGAACGTCCGCGCCGACTTGGACGCCACCCTCAAGCGTCTCGGCACCGACTGCATCGACCTCCTCCAGGTCCACTGGCCATGCGAGTTCGGCACCCCGTTCGAGGAGACCTACGGTGCGCTCGACGCGCTGCGGCGCGAGGGGAAGTTCCGCCACCTCGGCGTCTGCAACTACAACGCCTCCGCCCTCGCCGAGATCGCACAGATCACGCAGATCGCCAGTCTCCAGACGGGCTACAGCCTACTCCGTCGCGAGGCGGAGCACGGCCTGACCGACACGGCGGCGTCGTTGAACATCGGCGTGCTCGCCTACGAGCCCCTCGGCCGAGGACTGCTCACCAACAAGTACGCCTTCCCACCGGGCTTCCCCGAGTCCGACATGCGGCGGCGCGACGATCGCTTCCAAGGCTCGAAGTTCTTCCGCATCCAGAAGTTGGCGGCCGACCTCGCACAGGTCGCCAACAAGGTCGGGGTGCCCACCGCTGCGCTCGCGATCGGATGGGTCGCGAGCCGACCCGGCGTGACCTCGGTCGTGTGTGGAGCCAAGGGACCTGAGCAGGTCCGTGAACACGTCCAGGCCGCCCGGTGCGTCGACCATGCAAAGCTGTGGGACGTCGTCGACCGCATCGCCGCCAAGCACGGAGGCAACCCGCGCTAGGCTTCGTCGTCGTTCAGGTGCGTGCGCATCCATTCCACCACCCGATCGAGCATCTCGGCGCGCGCCCAATCCTCGCGGAACACGTGCCCCTGACGCGGAAACAGCCGAAGATCGGTCTGAACACCGCGGGCGCCGAGCAGATGGAAGGCCAACCGCGACTGACTGACCGGGACGCGGTCGTCGTCCTCGCCGTGCAGCAGCAGCACGGGCGCCTGCACATCCGCCAGCCGACGCGCCGGTGAAGCCGCATCGTAACGCTCCGGCATCTCCCACGGCTGCGCGCCAAACCAAGCCGCCGTGACGTGAGGCCACGTGCGCGCGCCGAAGACCGACAGCCAGTCGACCACCGGAGCGCCTGCCGCGACAGCGCGGACCCAGGGCCGCCCCGCCGCCGTCATCAGCGCGAGGCTCCCGCCGTACGACCAACCGAACAGGCCCACCCGCCGCCGGTGGACCTCCCCCGCGCGGATGAGGGACCGGACACCCCGTTCGACGTCCTCGACGTCCTCGGTGGCGAGGCGTCCTTCGAGGGCGCGGAGGAAGCCGTCTCCGCGACCGGTGCTGCCACGCACGTTGGGTGCGAACACCGCGAACCCGGCCTCGACGAGCCCTTGGAACAGCACGCTGAAGCCGCGGCCGACGTGCTCCGCCGGCCCGCCGTGCAACCAGACGACGACCGGATGCGGCGCTTCGCCCTCGGGCGTCATCCACAACCCCTCGAGCTCCAGCCCGTCCCGGCCGAGCCACGTCCAAACCGACGCCGGCCGAAGCGCCGCAGCGTCCGCTGCGAGGTGGGTCTCGGTCACGACGCGGGGCGCGGCCTGGGGCGACCGCCACACCGCACGCGGCGCGCGGTGGACATCCTGCGCCAACGCGACGAACCCCTCGGCGGCCCGCGCACAGGAAGGGGCACGCCAGACCGCATCGGCCCTGTCGAGCCGCTCGCGGGTGCCGTCCACGTCGAGACGGTGCAGGCTCGACGTCAAGCCCGCCTCTACCGCCGCGATCAGCCGGCCTTCGCGGTGGGTCCAGTCCCAGCTCGTGACCCAACCGTCCGCCTCCGAGAGGAGCCGCGAGGCCTCGGCGGCAACGATGTCGAGCACCCACAGCTCGGGATGCGCGAGCAGCTCACCGTCGGGCCGAGCGAGCCATGCGAGGTGTCGTCCCGAAACGTCCCATGCGAGGTAGCCGAGGGGAGCGGCAGGCACCTCCACCCGCACCGGCCCCGTCCCGCCGACCTCGTCGAGAAAGAGCAGCGGCGTCGGCGGCGGTTGACCGACGCGCCACGGGTTCTGATGCGTCCATGCGAAGCGACGGCTGTTCGGCGCGAACGCAAAGTCCCCCACCCGTTGACGCGCAGGGGTGACAGCGGACGGGGCGCGATCCAGGCCGTCGACCCAAGCGAACACGCGCCGGGTGCCCTCGGCATCCACGCCAAGACACGCGAGGCTCGGCGAGGCCCCCCAAGCCTTAAGGACGGTCGCCCCATCCGGAGGACGGGCGACACGACGAACGGCGCGTCCGGGGCGATGCGACGGATACAGAACGAGCTCCGGCTCGGCGCGACCCGTACGCCACGCGACGATGTGTTCCCCATCCGAAAGAAACATCGCGCCGTGGGCCGCGTCGCCCGCTGTCCCGACGCGACGCCACGTGGGCTCGCTGTCATCCACCGAGCGGACCGCGTGCCAGGAGACCGCCGGCGCCGTCGGCGTGGTGAACGCGGCGAGCAGCCAACGTCCGCACGGCGAGACCCCGATCCCATCGAGTCGATCGCCCTGCCACCACGACGGCGTCCCCGTCGAGGTCATTCGGCGTCCGCGTCGCGAGGTGGCGAGGTGGGGTCGGACGCCTCCGGCGCATCCTTTTCGTGGTCGTACACCCAACGCTCTTCGCCGATGACCACGCGCGGCCGTCGCAACAGCGTGGCCGCTTGCGCCTCCGCGTCGGCGGTGAGCCAAGCCCGACGTCCCACTTGGTTCTGCATCACGTGGTGCATGAACAACGCGACGAGGACGAAGCGGAGGATCGGGACCTGCTCGAAGCCAGGAAACCCGCGGAACACGAGGAAGCCCGCCATGACGATTTGGCTGATCTGCACGCAGGCAAAAACCACGGGACGACGCCACGCCAGACGCCACATCGGCACGATGCGATTGGCGGCGATGGTGGCACAGACCAGTCCCACGATGAGCTCACTGTTCATCGGCGAGGCTCCAAGGCGACGTTGTCGAGAAGGCGCGTCCCGTCGACGAACGCGGCGACCAGCAGACGCGCGCCGGGCGAAACCTCGACGAGCGGGCTGAGCGTGGGGCCATCCACCACCGAGAGGTAGTCCACCCGATCGACATCGAGACCGGCACGAACCCCGTCGAGCACAGCGTCCACCCGACGTTCACCCGCCGCGACGCGCCGCGCGGCCTCACGCAGCGACGCCGAGATCGACCGCGCGCGCACCCGTGCCGCGGGCGAGAGGTACTTGTTGCGACTGCTCAAGGCGAGGCCATCGTCGTCGCGCACCAACGCGCCCGCGCGCACGTCGATCGGCATCGCGAGATCGCGCGCCATCGCTTGCAGCACGACGAGCTGCTGCCAGTCCTTCTCGCCGAAGATCGCAACATCACAGCGCGTGAGGCCGAAAAGCCGCGCGACGACGGTCGTGACGCCTTCAAAGTGCCCCGGGCGGGCCGCGCCGCACAGGGTCTCGGTCAGCCGATCCACCCGCACCCGCGTGACGAAGCCTTCCGGGTACAGCGAGTCGGGCGTGAACACCGCATCCGCACCGGCCGCCGCGCATGTCGCCAAGTCTCCCGGCAGGTCGCGCGGGTACCGGTCGAGGTCCTCGTTGGCCCCAAACTGCAAGGGGTTGACGTAGATGCTGACCACCAACCGGTCGACCAACGGGCGGATCGCCTCGATCAAGCTCGCATGCCCGCGGTGGAGGAACCCCATCGTCGGGACCAGCCCGATCCGCAACCGCTCAGATCGCCACCCATCGGCGGCCGCCATCATCGATGTCGCGTTCTGCAGGACCTGCACATGTCACCCGTAGATCGGGCCAAGGTCATCGGACGGCGGAGGCGCCACCGGCTTGACCATGGCAAAACTATGCTCGG
>JBEIFN010000061.1:0-9454 GCA_040382435.1 Alphaproteobacteria bacterium | reverse complement strand
TCCTCCTCGCAGACCCACCAGGGAGCCGCTTGATGTCGACCATCTTCATGACGGGGGGCAATGGCTACCTCGGCAGCTACACCGCCACGCAGTTGCTCCGTGACGGCCATCGCCTCGCGCTGCTGGTCCGCGCGGGCACGCGCCGCGAGGCCCTCGAGAAGCTTTGGGCGACCTGGCAGCTGCACTGGGACGTCGACACGTTCGCCGCCCACCTCGACCGGGTGCGGATCATCCGCGGCGACCTGCACGCGCCTGATCTCGGGATCTCGGCGGGCGACCAAGACCGCCTCCGTGAGGAAGCGGACTCCATCCTGCACGTCGCCGCGAGCTTGAACCGAAAGTCCGACAAGGCCTGCCTGAACACCAACCTGCGCGGCACGCTGTCGGTGATCAAGCTCGCCCGCTTCCTTCGCGATCACGGCCACCTGCGCCGCTACAGCCACGTGAGCACCGTCGCCGTCGCAGGCGAACGTCACAAGGAGATCGTCTCCGAGGACGCCGCGATCGACTTCGGACGTTCGGATTACGACCCGTACGGAAGGACGAAGAAGTTCTGCGAGCACATGGCGCGCGAGCTCCTCGCGGACGTCCCGCTCACCTTCTTCCGTCCGTCGATCGTGATAGGCGATTCGCGCCACGAACGCACCACGCAGTTCGACATGGTCCGCGCGTTCTGTGTGATCGCCGACCTGCCTGTGATCCCGCTCGACCCGGCGACGCGGCTCGACATCGTCAACGCCGACTGGGTGGGCCACGCGATCGCCACGCTCCACACGCAGGAGACGACCGCGTTCGACACCTACCACCTGAGCGCGGGCATCTCGTCGCTCTCGGCACGCCAGATCGCCGACGCGCTGGTCGCGTCGACCGGCCGCACCGCGCGGTTCGCCGGTGGGCTCGACCGTGCGTTCGACGTCGCCGTGCGTGCGATGAACCGCGCGCCGCGAGGCACACCTGTCGCCGGCATCGGTGCCTTGCTCAAGGTCTTTTGGCCGTACGTGACCTACGACACCGTCTTCGACAACGCGCGCGCGGTCTCCGAGGTCGGACGCGCGCCCACGCCCTTCGACGCCTACTGCTCCGACCTGTACCGTTGGTCGAAGGCGCATCAGTTCCAATTCCAAACCACGCCGCTTCCGGCGTCGATCGCATGAGCACCTGGGCCGCCCTCGGAAGAAGGCTCGCCGACGCGGCGACCCACGCGCTGCGACCGGCCGTCGACGCGGGGCGCGAGCTGCTCGACCCCGACACGGTGCTACAGACCGCGATGACGGTGCTGATCGGCCACGCACGCCGAGAATGGCCTTCGCAACGGGGTCTTCGCTGGCGTCCCGGAGAGCCGTTGCGCCTGCTGTTCGCCGGCTACGCAGGGACGCGAAACACCGGGGCCGACGTTCGCGTCGAAGAGATGATCCGGCAGTTCCGTCACGTGTTGGGCGCGGAGAACGTCGAGTTGTCGATCTTGACGTTCGATCCCTCGCTGACCCGCGGCTCCTTTCGCGCGACGCATCAGGTAGAAGCGCCCGTCGTCTTCCCCAAGTTCTTGTACGACACGATCCGTGACCAACACGGCGTGATCGCGTGCGAGGGCTCGATGTTCAAGAGCAAGTTCAGCAGCGCGCTGACCACGTTCATGGTCGGCGCGTACGGGCTGGCCGCCGCGAGCGGGAAGCTCGCCGTCGCCTACGGCGGGGAAGCGGGCGCGATGACCCCGTCCCTCGAGCGGTTCGTCGAGGCCAACTGCCAGGACGGCCTGATCTTGTGCCGTAACGAAGCGAGCCGGTCGGTCCTCAGCCGGCTCGGCGTGAAGTCGCGCGGCGGAACCGACACGGCGTGGACGTACGACCCGGGAGACGGCGCCGACGCCGACGCCGTTCTGCGCGCCGCGGGGTGGGACGGCGAGCAGCCGATCGCCGCCTTCGCCCCCATCAACCCCTACTGGTGGCCCGTGCGCCCCGACCTCGCCAAGGCCGTCGCGCGCGCCGCACTCGGGATCCACGACGGCGCCCACTACCGGTCGATCTACTTCCACCACGAAGGGCCCGACGTCGACGCGCGTCAGGACGTCTACCTGGACAAGCTCGCGGCCGCCGCACGCCAATGGCGCGCCCAGAGCGGCGCGTTCGTCGTCGCGATCGGCATGGAACAGCTCGATCGAGCCGCGTGCGAAGCGTTCGCTGCGCGCGTCGGCGACGTCCCGATCGTCTGCAGCGACGATCACGCCCTGCAGACGATGGTCGGCGTCCTCCACCGCTGCCGTTGGCTGGTCGCGAGCCGCTACCACGCGCTCGTGACGTCGATGATGGCGGGCGTGGCGCCGGTCGGCGTCACGATGGACGAACGCATCCGCAACCTGATGGACGACCGCGGCTCGCCCGAGCGGTGCCTCGGCGTCGACGATGTCGACCTCACGACGCGCATCGTGGCCGAGCTGACGGCCGCCACCGCCGACCTCGACGGCGAACGGACGCGCTCCGAGCGCACCGTCGTCCGAAACCTCCGCGAAATGGGACGCATGGGGCAACACCTCGCTGACTACGTCCGCGAGCAGCTCCCCGGCTTCCCCCTCCCCGCGGGACGCGGGCGCGACGGCGATCCATGGGACCACCTCCCGACGATGTCGGACCGACTCGACGCGATCGTGCAGAAGCACCGCGCCGAGGGGGTCGCATGAAGATCTTCCACGGCGTGACCCTCTCGTGGTCGACCACCGACGACATCGTGGATGTCCGACTTCACCGAGGTCCGTGCAACGAGATCGGCAGCACGACGCTCCGTGAGTTGGAGCAGCTCGCCGCGTTCGCCGAAGCCGGCGCGGGCGGGGCGCGCGCGCTGGTGATCACGAGCGATCAAGAGGCAGGCTTCTGCGCAGGCGCGGACCTTCGCGAGCTGTGGGAAGGCATCCGGCGCGTGAGCGACGCCGGCTGGCGCAGCCTCGGGCGGCCGCTCGACGCTCAGGACGACGCCGGGGGGACGCCGTGGGCGCTCGGCGCGGTCGCGCAGCTCGGCGCGGTCGCGATCGAGGCGGCGCGTGCGGGCACGCGCAAGCTGACGACGCCGCTGGTCGTCGCCCGCGTCCGCGCCTTCTTGACCCGTATCCACCATGCGTTCGACGCGATCGACATGGCGCCGCTGACGACGATTGCGGCCGTTCACGGCGTCGTGTTCGGCGGCGGCTTCGAGCTCGCGCTGCTCGCCGACCAGATCATCGCCGACAAGACCGCACGCTTCGCGTTCCCCGAGCTTCGGCTCGGCTTGGTCCCAGGGTTCGGCGGCATCCCCCGCCTCGAACGGGACGTCGGCAACGGGGTCGTGCGGGACCTGCTGCTCACCGGCCGCAGCTTGAACGCCAAACGAGCCCACGAGCTCGGCATCGTCAGCCAAGTCGTCAGCGCAGGTGAGGCACGCCACGCCGCGTTCGCCGCGGCCCGCCAAGCGGCGCGGTTCGACCCGGCGACCGTGCGCCGCGCCAAGGCGTTCGCCAAGAAGCTGCCGCGCGCGAGGCTCGACGAAGAGATCGAGACCTTCCTCGCGTTGATCGCCTCCCCGACCGTGGAAGCAGCGCTCGACCGATTCGTCCACAGCACCGATGTGAGGCCCTACCTGCCATGACCCACGACGCCATCATCGAACGACTCCTCTCGCTCGCCCGCGAGCGGTTTGGCGCGCGCGCCGCGACGCTCAGCGCCGGCGACGATCTGTACGCCGGGCTCGGTATCGACAGCATGCAAGCGATGTCGTTGCTCACGGCCGTCGAGGACGCCTTCGACGTCGAGATCCCCGACTACGAGCTCGCCGAAGTCCGCACGCTCGCCTCGATCGCCGGGATCGTCGCACGGCGGCGCGGCCGATGATCGACCCCGCACGCTCGCAGCATCTCGCCGAGCTGCTCGACGAGGCCTTGCTGACCTTCGGCGGCGACACCGCCGTGGTCGAGGCGGACCGCGACCGCGAGCGCGTCCGACTGACCTACGCGGCGTTTCGCCGACGCGCCCACGGCTTGGCGGCCGCGCTCGCCGATCTGGGGATCGGACCCGGCCGACGCGTGGGCATCGTGCTCGACAACTCTGCCGCTTGGCTTCTGACCGCCACCGCGAGCCTACATCTTGGCGCGACCCTCGTCCCGCTCGACCGCCGGCTGACGGCCGCTGAACACCTGACCTTGCTGCGGCACGCCGGCGTCGACGCCGTCGCGGTCGACCCTCCGCTCGTCGAAGGTCTGTCCGCGCTCGGCGTCCCGCTCCTCGTCGCAGACGACGCCGTGAGCGGCGGCCTACCCGCCGGGTCGCTCGCCCTCGGTGCCATTCCCGAGGGCCAGGCGGTGGCGATGGCGCCTCGATGCCGCCAGGACATCGCGGCCATCGTCTACAGCTCCGGGACCGGTGGCGACCCCAAGGGCTGCATGCTGACGCACGGGAACTACCTCGCCCAGCTCGAAGCCCTCGTGACGCGCTACCGCTTCCAGCGCGGCGACCGTTACCTCTCCATCTTGCCGACGAACCACGCGATCGATTTTCTCTGCGGGTTCCTCGCGAGCTTCCTCTGCGGGGCGACCGTGGTCTGGCAGCGCACCCTCCGGCCCGAGACGATCGTCAGCACGATGAAGCGGTACCGCATCACGCACCTGTCCGTGGTGCCGATGATCCTCAAGGCCTTCCAGACGCGCATCGAGGAGAAGCTCGACGCCCTCACGCCGTCGCGCCGTCGCCTGTTCGACGCCGCGAAGGCGACCTACCGCACGATGGCCGTCAACGGGCCCCAGGTGGCCGCGGCGCGCTGGTTGCTCGCGCCGATCCACGACGCGTTCGGCGGCGCGCTCGAGGTGATCTTCTGCGGCGGTGCCTTCCTCGAGCCTGAACGCGCACAGTTCTTCGCCGACCTCGGCCTGCCCGTCGCGATCGGCTACGGGTTGACCGAGGCGACCACCGTTCTCACGCTGCAAGACGGTCGGCCGACGCGTGTCGACTCCGTCGGCGCGCCCCTGCCTGGCGTCGCTGTGCGCATCACCGGCGCCGACCCCAGCGGCGTCGGAGACGTCGAGGTCGCAGGTCCGACCGTGTTCGCAGGCTACCTCGACGACACCGACCACACCGACGCTGCGTTCCGCGACGGCTGGCTGCGAACGGGGGACCTCGGACGCCTCGACGGCGCCGGTCATCTCCAGCTGCTGGGGCGCAGCAAAAACATGATCGTCACCGAGGGCGGAAAGAACGTCTACCCGGAGGACGTCGAGGCCGCGCTCGCCCGCGTGCCGTGTACCGAGCTGTGCGTCGTCGCCACCCGGTACGTCTGGCCCGAGCAGCGGCTCACCGGCGAGACGCTGACCGTCATCGTCCGCGCCGACGACCCCGAAGCGGCGACCGCAGCGATCGCGGCGGCGACCCGCGCGCTCCCCGAGCACAAACGGGTCCGCCACGTCCTGTACTGGACCGAGGCGTTTCCCCGCACGGCGAGCCTGAAGATCAAGCGGCACGTCCTCGCCGAGGAGCTTCGGCGAACCTGTGACCCAAGCCAGCGCATCGAGGTGCTCCCATGACCGCACCGGTCCCGTTGATCGTCAACCCCGCGGCGGGCGGCGGCCGAGCTGCACGCCAACTCGACGCACTCGAAGCATCGCTCCAAGCCGCAGGCATCGCCACGACGCGCCACGCCACGAGCGGACCGGGCCACGCGACCGCACTGGCGACCACGCTGGGCGCCAAGCACCCGACGGTGTTCGCAGCGGGTGGGGACGGCACCGGGTTCGAGGTGATCAACGGCCTGATGGCCTTGGCGCCGTCGGAACGCCCCAAGCTCGGGCTCATCCCGCTCGGCACGGGCAACTCCTTCCTGCGCGACGTCTCGGTCACCGATCGACAAGCCGCCGTGGCGTGTGTCGCGCGGGGCCGGACGCGGCGGGTCGACGTCGTCCTCGCCACCCACACGACCGGGACCTTCTACTACCTCAACCTGCTCGCGATCGGGTTCACCTCGGACGTCGGCGACCTCACCAACCGACGGTTCAAGGCGCTCGGTCCCGCAGGCTATGCGGTTTCGACGGTGATCGAGGTCGCACGGCTCCAGCACCGGGTGTTCCCGGTCTCGCTCGACGGCCAACCCCAGGACGACCGCCCCTGCGTGTTCCTCTCGTTCAGCAATTCGCGCTGCACCGGCGGAACGATGCAGATGGCACCCGACGCACGCATCGACGATGGCCTCCTCGACGTCATCCGCGTCGGCCCGTTGGGGCGGATGGAGCTGTTGGCCGCCTTCCCGACGATCTACGCCGGGACCCACACCGCCCACCCGAAGATCGAGGCGACCACCGCTCGTTCCGCGACCTTCGACCTCGCGGGTGCGCTGCCGCTGATGGTCGACGGCGAGATCCTCCACCACACGCTGACGCGCCTCGACGTCATCCCTGGCGCGATCGAGCTGCTCGCATGAGTCACCCGGACGATCCCAGAACGCTGGCGCAGCGCATCGAGAGCGCCGCGCTGTGGTTGATCGGCGTCGCCTGGCTGATCGCGGGGACGACGCCGATCACCCTGCTCTCCCGCTGGTTCACCACCGAGCAGCTCGACCCGCTGACGCGCGCCTACACCCGCTCACAGGTCGCGATGACCACCGCCCGATGGCGCGCCGTCGTCGATCCGGGCGTCCGACCCGACCAGACGTACCTGTTCTGCCAGAACCATGTCAACGTGCTGGACTACTGCACGATGTACCCGGCGACGCCGCATGTCAAGCAAGGGATCGAGCTCGAAAGCCATTTCAAAATCCCCTTCTACGGCTGGTTCATGCGGTCTCGCGGCACGATCGGCGTCAACCGGGAAGACCCCCGCGCGCTGATCAAGCTGATCCGCGCCTGCAAGGCCGAGGTCGCGAAGGGACGCAGCTTGCTGATGTTCCCCGAAGGAACCCGCACGCGCACCGGACGTGTCGCCGCGTTCGAGCCAGGAGCGGTCCACATCGCCCGCCAGCTCGGCATCCCGATCGTCCCGGTGGTCGTCCTCGGCATGCACGAGGTCCAGCCCAGCGGTTCTTGGCGGTTCCGCGCCTTCCGTGAGGTCGTCGTCGAGGTGATGGCGCCGATCCCGACGGCGGGCGTCGGCCGCGACGACGTCGACGCCCTCACCGCGCAGCTCCGCGATCAGATCGCCGCGAGGGTTGACGCTTGGTACGCCGCACACGGGGAGGCGGCGTGAGCGACGCTCGCACCGAAAGGGCGGCGGCGCAGCGCAGCGAGACCCGGGCCGGGCTCCTCGACGCGGCGCTCCGCGTGTTCTCGCGCAAGGGCTACCACGCGACGAGCATCTCGGACCTCGTCGCAGAGGCGGGGGTCGCCAGGGGCACGTTCTATCTCCACTTCGAAAGCAAGAACCAAGTGTTTCTCGCGTTGCTGGACGCCCTCGCCACCGCGTTTCCGACCGCGCTGCGCGGCGCCGACACCAGCCCCGACGCCGCGCCGTTGCACGCACAGCTCGTCGACATCATCGAACGCCTCCTCGTCGCCACGCGGGCCAACCGCGCGGTCGCGGCGATCCTGTTCCGAGAGGCGTTCGTCCTCGACAGCGACGTACAGACGCGCGTCCGGCAGTTTGAGGACGCGCTCCACGACTGGCTGACGCGCAGCCTCGCCAACGGCCAACGCCTCGGGTGGCTCGCGCCACACGCACCCGACGTCGTCGCGACCGCGTTGTTCGGCATGGTTCGACAAGCGATCGACCGATACGTCGTCTCGGTTCCGCACGACGAGGTCGACCTCCGCGCCGTCGCCGACGGCCTGGTCGCCTTCGCGCTCCGCGGTCTGCACCCTCGCCCCGAGCGCGAACCATGACCTTCGCTTCGCTCTCCGACCGCCTGGCGACCCTCGCGCAGCAGCGCGGAGATCAGGTCGCGCTGCACCATCCGCGCGGGTCGCGCCTCGCCGACGGCTACACGACCACCACGTTCGCCTCGCTCGATGCCTCGGCGTCCGCGATCGCGTCGGGCCTCGTCCACGCCGGCTTTCGTCCCGGCGACCGCGCGGCGCTGCTCTACCGACCCGACAGCACCTTCCACGCCCTGTGCTTCGGGCTGTTTCGCGCAGGCGTCGTCCCCGTGTTCCTCGACCCAGGCATGCCGCGGGCGATGGCGCTACGCGCTCTCGCGCGGCTCGGCCCCGACGCGCTGATCGCGCCACCGGCCGTTCACGCGCTGAGCCACGTGGTGCGCGCGCCGTTCGCGAACGTGCGCCACCGCGTCACCGTCGGATCTCGCTGGTTCTGGGGAGGAGCCACGCTCGACGGGTTGCGTCGACACCCCGTCGACCCCCCAGCGTTCGCCGAGCGCAGGCCCGACGACGACGCTGTGCTGGTGTTCACGTCCGGGTCGACCGGCCCCGCGAAGGCCGTCGCGCTCACCGAAGCGTGCATGGGCGCACGCGTCGACGAGATCCAAGCGATGGTCGGCTTGCAACCCGGCGAGCGCGTGGTCGAGACGCTCCTCGTCTACACGCTGCTCGAGGTGTTGATGGGCCTCGAGGTCCTCATCCCGCCGATGGACGTCGCCAAGCCCGCCGCGCTCGACCCCGCGATCTTCGCGGCCGCCATCCAGGCCTTCCGACCCCAGACCGCGTCGGCGTCCCCGGTTGTCTGGCATCGCCTCGCCGAACACCACGAAGACCCGGCGTTCGCGCTGCCGGGGTTGACGCGCATGCTGACGACCGCCGCCCCGATCCCCGTCGGACTCCACCAGCGGCTCCAACGCCTCGTCCCCGCGGGCGTCGACCTGCTCACCCCCTACGGAGCGACGGAGGCGATGCCGATCGCGTGCATCGGTACGGCCGAGGTCCTGTCCGAGACCGGCGCGGCCACGCTCGCCGGGGACGGGATCTGCGTCGGCCGGCTCGCGCCCGGCGCGACCGTCCGCATCGCCAAGTTCCTCGACGGCCCACTCCCGGCCTGGTCCGACGACGTCGCGGCTGCCCCCGGCGTCTGGGGCGAGATCGTCGTCGCGACCGACGGGGCCAGCGAGGCCTACCGCGGCGACGACGACGCGAACGCCGCGGCCAAGCTCGTCGAGGGCGCCCGCGTCTGGCATCGCATGGGCGACATCGGACGGTTCGACGCCAACGGCCGCCTGTGGTTCGGAGGACGCATGGCCCACCGCCTCCGGACCGCACAGGGTGACATCCCCAACGTCCCCGTCGAGGGTGTGTTTCTGCGCCATCCGGCCGTCCGCCGCGCCGCCGTGGTCCCCCTCGGCGCCGCCGGCGCGCAGACAGCCCACCTGATCGTCGAGGTGCTCTCAGGCACGGCGTGGAGTCCGGCACTCGCCTCGGAGATCCTCGCTTGTGCCGACGGAACCCCCTGGGCCGGCCTCATCGTCGACGTCCGGCCGCACCCGGGGTTTCCGACCGACACCCGCCACAACAGCAAGGTCCGCAACGAGGACCTCGCTGCATGGTTGGCGACCCAACCGCGTTGAGGCG
>JBEIFN010000060.1:0-9457 GCA_040382435.1 Alphaproteobacteria bacterium | reverse complement strand
TTCGAGCATCGCCGCGACGTCTTCGGCGCCCGTGGAGGCGGGGTCCGCGTGTCGGCGCGCCGTGCCTCGGCCACACGCGAACAGGCACACCGCGAGCAGCGCGCGCCGCATCGCCGTCAGGGCGCGGAGACGACGACGTCGTCGTCGCTGACCGCGTACAGCCGCTCGACGTAGTCCTTGACCATCCGATGGCTGTTGAACCGGCTGGCGCAGGTGATCGTGCTGCGTCGTACCGCCGCGAGCCAGTGGGTGGGGACGCCATCGTGACCGCGGTTGCGCCAGGCGGGCAGCACGGCGGATTCGAGTGCGGTGTACAAGGCTTCAGCGTCGTCCTCGTCCATCTGCTGGTCGTGCGCGACGTCGTCGGGGCCGATCGCCCAGCCGTTCGTCCCATCGAAGCCTTCGATCCACCAGCCGTCGAGCACGGAGAGGTTCAAGCCGAGGTTGAGGGTGACCTTCTGGCCGCTCGTTCCCGACGCCTCCTGGGGCCGCCGCGGGTTGTTGAGCCAGACGTCGACGCCGGAGGTGAGGGCAGCACCGACCTCCATGTCGTAGTCTTCGACGAAGAAGACGCGGCCACGGAACCGCGGATCCTCAGACCAGCGCAGGACGTTCGCCAGCACGGCTTGGCCTGCGGCGTCGCGTGGGTGGGCTTTGCCGCTGTACACGATCTGAACGGGAAGTGGCCCGGAGAGCAGCGCGGCGAGGCGGTCGGGGTCGCGGAACAGCAGGTCACCGCGCTTGTAGGTGGCGAAACGTCGCGCGAAGCCGATCGTCAGCGCCGTGGGGTCGAGCTGGAGGCCCTGGCGCTGGGAGAGGAAGCCCGCGAGGTCGGCGCGGAGCGCGTTGCGCGTGGCCCACAGCGTGGCGTCGTCGATCGTCGCCACGCCCGAGGACCAGACGTCCTCGCGCCACGGCTCGGACCGCCAGCCCGGGACGTGGCGATCGAACAGGGCCTGCGCCCGGTCCGACATCCAGCCGAAGGGATGCACACCGTTGGTGATGTGACCGATCGGGACGTCGGCGACGGCGCGATCGGGCCACAAGGCGTGCCACATCTGGCGGCTGACCTCGCCGTGCTTGGCCGCCACACCGTTCGTCGCGTGCGCGGTGCGGAGCGCGAGGACCGTCATGCACAGCGTCTCGGACGCGTTGCCGGGCTGCACCCGGCCGAGGTCGGTGAGGGTTCCGGCCGGCCACCCGGTGCTGGCTTCGTAACGGCCGAGCGTTCGGGTCACGAGCGCGGCGGGGAAGCGGTCGTGTCCGGCGGGCACGGGGGTGTGGGTGGTGAAGACGCAGCGGCGGCGCGTCGCGCCGACGGCCGCGGACAACGAGGCGCCGGCTTCGGTCGCCTCGCGCATCAGCTCGACGGGAACGAACGCGCAGTGGCCTTCGTTCATGTGAAAGACCTCGGCTTGCACGTCGAGCGCGCGCAGCAGACGCACCCCGCCGATGCCGAGCAGGGCCTCCTGCGCGATGCGCATCGACTCGTCGCCGCCGTACAGGGTGCGGGTGAGCTGGCGGATCGGCTCGGGGTTGGCCGGGTGATCCACGTCGAGCAGGTAGAGGCTGATCCGTCCGACGGGGACACGCCACGCGATCGCGATGGCGTCATGCTCGCCGATGGGAACCGTCACGCTCACGCGCTGCCCGGCGGCGTCGAGGACGGGCTCGAGCGGCAGGCGGTCGAGCCGTGCGGGGACGTAGGCGGCGACCTGTACGCCGTCGTCCACCACCTGACGGAAGTAACCCTGGTGGTAGAACAGGCCGACGGCTGTCAGCGGGATCCCGAGGTCGGATGCGGACTTCAGATGGTCTCCGGCGAGTACGCCGAGACCGCCCGAGTAGATGCGCAGGCTCGTGTGGAGGCCGAACTCCATGCTGAAGTAGGCCACAGGGGTGCCCGGGACGCCGCGTCGTGCCTGCCAGCCGCCGTCGCTGAGGTAGGCTTCGAACGCCGCGTGGACCGCTTGGACGCGCGCGACGTAGGCCGGGTCTTGCGCGAGCGCGGACCACCTGGCGGGCTCGACGTCTTGGAGCATCGCAAGTGGATTTTGCCGATGACGGTCCCAGCGCATCGCGTCGGCGTCGCGCCACAGCGCGGCGGCGTCGGGCGTCCACGAGCCCCACAGGTTGCGCGCGAGGTGAGCGAGGGGAGCGAGTGCGGGCGGGAGCAAGGGGCCTCCATGTCGGCAAGCTGGCCCCGTAACGCACCCGAACGCGCCTTGCCGCGCCGCCCTTGCGGCTTCGGGTTCGCCGCGGCAAGACCGCCCGGGGGGCCGCGATGCCGACACCGCCGCTTTCGATGCGGATGAACGACGTACCGCCGTCGGTCTACTCCGACCGCCAAGCCCGCGCGGCAGCCTCGGGTGCGGTCTTTCCGTTGCACGTCGGCGATACGTGGCTCGCGCCGCCGCCCGTTGCGACGGTCGCCGCGGCGACGGAGGGCGGCAACCCCACGCACGCGCGCTACACGGAGGTCCCGGGCCTGATGGCCTTGCGCACCGCGTTGGCCGCGCGCGCATCGGTGGCCGAGGGGCGGTCCGTTCCGATCGAATCGGTGATCGTCACCGCGAGCGGCACGGCGGCGATGGCCGTCGTGATGCAGGCGCTGCTTGGTCCGGGGACGTCCATCGCGGTCGCGACGCCTGCCTGGCCCCTCGTCGCCACGCAGGCGCGTCTCGCGGGCGCACGGACGGTGGGCGTTGACCTGTTGGGCGTCGAGCAGGACGCCGCCGAGGTGGAGGCGCGCTTCGAGGCCGCGTGCGGGCCCGACACCGTGGCGCTCTACGTCAACAGCCCGTGCAACCCGAGCGGCGCGCTGATGTCGTCGTCCGCGCTGGAAGCGGTGGTCGCGGTCGCGCGCCGCCGCGGGCTGTGGATCGTCGCGGACGAGGTGTACGCCGAGCTGACCTACGTGCCCGGGTATGTGCCGGTCCGTCGCCTCGCGCCCGAACGGACGGTCGCGGTGCACTCGTTTAGTAAGGCCTATGGGATGGCTGGCTACCGGGTCGGCTGGGTGGTCGCCCCGCAAGCCGTCGCCACGTCCGTGCAGCAGCTCGGCCTGTTCTCGTACTACTGCGCCCCGACGCCATGTCAGTACGCGGCGCTCGCCGCGCTCTCGGACGCGGGGGATGCTTGGCTCGCGCAAGCGCGGCAGACGTACGCGGTCGTCGGTGCGCAGGCGGCTGCGCGTTTGGGGCTCCCCCCGCCAGAGGGCAGCACGTTCCTGTTCGTACCGGTCGACGACGCTGTCGACCGCCACGGGGGCTTGCCCTGTTTGCTCGACGCCTTCGCCGACCGCGGGGTGCTGGTGGCGCCGGGCACCTCGTTCGGCGACTACGCGCGGCACGTGCGGGTCTGCTTTACGGCGGTGGCGCCCCAAGCGACGCTCGAGGGGGTCGAGCGGCTGGTGGCTGTGTTGCGTACGACGTCGGGATCCTGACCGCAGTTGACTGCTCCACGATCCTTTGGCCGACGATTTCCGGTAGGGTGGGGAAAGGAGATGCCGTGCGTGATGCGACGCTGCTGATGACCGCGCTGTGTGCGTTGTGCGGCTGCGGCTCCGCAGTGTTCCCGCTCGGCGACAGCGGGACGGACGTGGGACCGGACCTCCCCCGCTGGCGGCCGCGCTTGCCGTTGCGGCCCGCGCCCGCCGACGTCGTCCCGTCCGACGAGGAGACGGGCGGAGCCTCGACAGCGGAGACCGCGATGCCGGAGGCCGACGCCGTTCCCAGCCTCGCCTCGTTGGAATTCGGTGATGATCTGCTGAGACCGGTGTTCGCTGCGCTCGGGCTGGTGGCACCGACCTGTTCAGGGGATGCACCGCTTGTCGTGCCGGTCGCATGGGCCAGCGGCCCGAGCACGTCCTGGCTGTTGACCGGGATGACGTCGGCGGCCGACCCGACGCGCAGGTTCGCCGTCCTGGCGTGGGACGGCCAGGCGTTTGCGTTGGACGGGTATCTGAGCGACGCCGAGGGATTCGAGGCGCTGGTGGACGATCCGGCACGGCCGGCGCCGTGGTGTCGGCCTGCGTCGATCGCCGCTCGGAGCGAACCGGAGCTGACGGTGCTCCTCGCGTATGACCCGTCTCCGGGCGCGACGGGTCCGAACGCCGTCGTGTTCCGACGCGTGGGGTCCTCGTGGCAGGTCCGGGCCCCGGGCGCCGGGGACCTCGGGGGGCCTCTGACCGGGACGTCGGGCACGGGGCCGCGCGGGATCCCGCACTTGTTCGGGCCCGTCCCGTTCGGCGCGGCGCGCGTCCCCTCCTGGTGGTGGCCTCTGGGGCTTCGAAACGGTGCTCCCGACGACGTCGTCGCTGGGTACAGCTGTCCTTCCTCCGCGGGGTGGGGCGGGTGCACCGCGCATCGGCTGACGGAGCTCTTGGAGCTTGAAGGGCTGAGTTGGCCGGGCGGCACGTTTGGGGAGGACCTCTACGCCGCGGCGTGGATGCCGCTGGGGGGTGGTGCGGAGCTGTTGGCGTTCGTCGTGGCGAATGGGCACGTTCCTGGCGAGCTGTCCGTCCCGCCGTTGTGGCGCCGTGGTCCGGGCGAACCACGTTTTTCTGCACTTCCGGCCGGCGACTTCGCTGACGTGAGCCAGTGGCAACCGATGGGCGCGACCTTCTTGACGCTCGGGGGACGGCTCGCCTTGGCGGTGACGACGAACACCGATCTGCTTCTTTTCGATCCGCAGGGCGACCGAGATCCCGGGTTCAGGAGCAAGCTGCGTCTGTTCGACCTCGGACCCCTTGCGGACGCTGCGACCGGCGTCGTCACGGCTCCGGTCGCGTGGGATCGCCAAGGGTTTGCCTCCACGCCGGTCCTTCCGGGGACGGGGGCTTCATGGACGCCGTGGGCGGGCACGGCGCAGTTGAGTCCCGGTTCGTTTTGCGCGGCCCACGTGCCGGACGCAGGCGGGCAGCCTGGGCTCGTCCCCGAGGGGGTGCGCTGTGTGCAGGCGTGGACGCACGCGTCGGACGGTCGGCCCTACCTCGCGCCCGTGCAGTTGCCAGGTTTGACACCAGGGTTGCCAGCCGATCGGTTCTCGGCGTTCGGCTTGGACGTCCCCGTCTTCGGTCCGGTGCCAGATCCGTACGCCCTCGGTCACGACGCCCAAGGCTTGGCGGTGTTCGACGCGAACGATGACGGTTGGCCCGACGTCCTTCAGGAAGGGTTCGCGGGAGGTCTGCCTGTGTTGCGCTTGGGGTTGCCCGCCGCGGGTGCCGTACCGCTCGTCCGTTTCGACGCCCCGTCGCAGGGAGGCTTCCCGTGGGCGATCCTCGAAGCCGGACAAGGGGATGAGAATCCTTGGTTGATCCCACAGGGATGGTCTCAGCTCGGCGCGCGCGGCCCGGCGCGTGACAGCGTCTGGGCACCGGTGCAGCCTGCGACGTCGTGCGCGACGGCCTCGCTCCCTGATGCGGGTTGTGCCGTGACGGCGTGCGTCGGCGCGCCGGCGACGCTCAGCTGCGCCGCGCCGTGATCGCGAGGTTGCGCGGCGTGGCGGACGTGTCGCAGAACGTGCCCACAGCGACCTCCCAGCCGTCTTCGACCAACGCCAGCGCGCGGTCGAGGACGACCCACAGCTCGAAGGCGCGGCGTCCGGACACCCGGGGCAAGTCGAGCGCGCGCAGCGTGGTCACCCGGTGCTCCGCCTCGGTGTGCAACGTTGCGAGATCTCCGTCAAACCTCGGGATACCCGCAGCGTCGGCCTGGGCGTCGAGGAAGTGGCGCAGCCCGTCGTGAAACGCGGTGCGCGACATCGCGGGGAGCGGGTGGTGCCGGTCTTGCGCCCGTCGATGCCAAAGGTCCCACGCGACGCGCGCGTGCAGCTCGACGGCGCGGAGTCGGGTCCGCCGCGCGCCCGCGTGCTTCGTCTCTCGCGTGGCGACCCGCAGGACATCGGCGTCGAGCCGCAGATCGTCGGCGCGTCCGCGCCGAGACGCGGGCTGGTAGCGGGGCGAATCGAGCAAGCGGTGGTAACAGCAGGGGGCGGCGACGACCGCCTTCGCGCCCGCGCGTCGGGCCCCGTCGAGCAGGCGGTCCGTGAGCGTCCCGCAGGCGTGGAGCGCGACGACCCCGTCACCGGGGCGCAGCCAGGGCGTTGCGTCCTCGCTGAGGTCGGCGAGCGTGTGCGTGACGTCGACGTCGTAGGCGCCGGACGGCGTGCGGCAGAGTGCGGGGTCGCGCTCCAGCAGCCGGACCGGGACGCGTTGCGCCGCGCCGAGCGCGCGTCCGAGGTGGCCCAGGCCCGAGCACCCCTCCACGATGGCCTGTGCGCCGAGCAACACCGGCGCCGCGGTGCCGAGGAACCCCTCGACTTGGGCCTTCTTCCTCTCCTTCATCGGCCAGTTCGCGGGCGGCGGCGCCTCGGTCGGGAGCGGCCCCACCTTCGTCACGGCGTCGATGGCCGACCGCCACGCCGGCCACGGGTCGGGCAGCGCGCTCGCGGGGGCCTGTTGCTCGAACGCCACCACCTCCTCGCGAGAGAGCGCGCGCAGCGCCCCGGACAGCGCGAGGTGGTCCGACTCCCACGGCAGCGTCAGGTGCCGCCACGGCGACGGGCGCCACAGCGGCTCGTGGTCGCGCAGGGCGAGATGCACCGCCTCGAAGGCGGCGGCGATCGCGTCACCGCGCCACACGCGGTCACGCCGCCCGCGCGGGCCAGCGGAGCACGATCGCGCCGACCGTCGCGTTGCTCGCGAGGCGTGCGTGCGCCGTCTCCACCTCGGCGATCGGGAACACGCGGTCGACGACCGGGGCGAGGGCGCCAGCACGCCACGCTGGGATGACGTGCGCTTCGAGGTCGCTCATCAGCTGGGCCTTCCTCGCGTCCGACCGGTTGCGCAGGGTGCTGCCGATGAGGCGAACGCGCTTGCGGAGGACGAGGCCGAGGTCGAGCGGCGCGGTCCGACCGCCCAACAGGCCGATGTGCACGAGCGCGCCGTCGACGGCGAGCACGCGCACGTTGTCGTCGAGGTACGCCGCGCCGACCGGGTCGAGGATGAGGTCGACCCCGCTGGGTCGCCAACGTAGGACCTCGTCCGCCCAAGGACCGGCGTGGCGGTCCGCTCCGCCTTGCGCGCCGAGACGGACGCCCAGCGCGACCTTGTCGGCGCTGCCCGCCGTGAGGAAGCAGGCGCGACCGAGGTGGCGACAGAGCTGAATCGCAGCGGTGCCAACCCCAGACGCGCCGGCGTGGAGCAGGACGCTGGTGTCCGCGGGACGGTCGAGGAGGCCGCCCTCGTCGACGAGGTTGAGCCACGCGGTCGCGAAGACCTCGGGAAACGCAGCCGCCTGCTCGTCGGTCACCCCGTCAGGGATCCGAAGCGCGTGGGCCGCCGGCACCACGACCTCCTCGGCGTAGCCCCCGCCGCTGAGCAACGCCATCGCGCGGTCGTCGGGGGCCCAACCCGCGACGTCTGGCGCGATCTCGATCACGCGTCCAGCAGCTTCCAAGCCGAGGATCGGGCTCGCGCCGGGGGGGGGCGGGTACGCTCCGGCACGTTGGTGCAGGTCGGCGCGGTTGACGCCGGAGGCCGTGATCGCCAAGCGCAACGTCCCCGGGGGTAGCGGGGAGCGCGGCAGGGAGATGGGAACACAGCGGCCGTCTTGGATGTCGATCGCTTGGTACGTGGACATCGCGCCTCCCGAGGTCCTCTACCGCGTCACCCGTGCCCGGCGCACGAGGTTGGGTCGGGCCGCTCCGTCACCGAAACGTCACGTTACGGGGCGCGTCGAGGGGGAGCGATGCGCGCTGCATGGCTGGTGGCGATGGCGATGGTGTTGCCCGGATGCGTCCCGTCCGAAGGGTGTTTGGGGAGCATCGACCGGTGTGACGCGACGCTGCTCGACGTCACGCTCGCGGGGGCCCACAACGCCTTCAACGCAGCAGACAGTGGGTACCTGCTGCCCAACCACGACACGGGGTTGGCCGCACAGCTCGCGGGGGGCGTGCGCGCCTTCTTGATCGACACCACGGAGGTCGACGGCGAGGTGGTCGTCTGCCACGGTCCGTGCGCGCTCGGCCAGCAGCCGCTCACAGAGGTCGCGGGCATCTTCTCGTCGTTCCTCGTCGACCATCCCGCCGAACCGCTGCTCTGGATCGTTCAGGACGGCGCGCCTGCGGAGGCGACGGTCGCGGCGCTCGAAGCGGGCGGACTCGGCGACCTGCTGTGGCGCTGGCCGCACGGGGACGCCTGGCCGACCTTCGGCGCGATGGCGCGGCACGGGAAGAACCTACTGCTCACCGTCGAGACGGACGCGCCCGGCCCCGCGACCTGGACGTCCTTCTACGCGAGGGGCTTCGACACGGCCTACGACTTCGGGTCCGTCGACGAGATGGACTGCGAGACGCTGCGCGGCACGCCCGGTCATGGCGCGTTCCTGCTCAACCACTGGCTCAGCACGCCGCTGCCGACGCGCGCCGGCGCGGCGCAGGTGAACACCGCTGAGGCGCTTCAAGCGCGTGTCGATGCCTGCATCGAGGCCCACGGCTGGACGCCCAACGTCCTCGCGGTCGACTTTTGGGAGGTCGGCGACGTGGTGCAGGTCGCCGACGCGCTCACCGAAGCGCGTTGGGGACGATAGGGAGCGCGGGAAGGGGGCGTCTTGAGCTCGACCAACCGCGGCCGCCCGCGCGCTGTGGCCGACTTCTACCCGACGCCGGCGTGGTGCTTGCATCGGCTGCTCGAAGCGGTTCCGCTCCCCGGAGGGCGGTGGTGTGACCCGTGCGCCGGCAACGGGGCGATGGTGCGCGCGGCGGCGTCGCGCGAGGATGTGCGGTGGACGGTGCGTGAAGTTCGTCCCGAGGCCGAGCCGCATCTCGCGGCGCTCGATCGCGTCGATCAGTTCAGCGTGGGCGACGCCTTCGGCTGGGACCCGGGTTCGCTCGATGTCGTGGTCACCAACCCGCCGTACCGGGACGCCTTGTCGTTCGTGAACTGGGGACGCGCGCACGCCCCGATCACCGCCATGTTGCTACGCCTGAACTTCCTAGGGACGGCGCAGCGCGTCGGGTTTCTGCGCGCCCACCCGCCGGATGTCTTCGTGCTTCCCGACCGGCCGTCGTTCGACGGCGTGGGGCACGACAGCATCGAATACGCCTGGTTCGTCTGGCGCCGGGACGAGGAGCCGCGGGATCGCGGCGCGATCGCGGTGTTGGCGTCGACACCGCTCGCCGAGCGGTCGTGGCGCGCGGCGCGGGCCGCAGCGTGGATGGTGCCCGACGACGATCCGCGATGACGAGCGGGTGGGCGTCGGTGTTAGCCTCGGCGCGAGGGGGCGGGATGCGCGCAAACCGTTGGGTCGGGTGGTTGGGGCTCGGACTGGCCGCGTGCGGCGGTGCAGGTGCGCCGCAGAGTCCGGCCGAGGCCGTCGCGTCGTCGAGCGCGTCGACGCTGCCGCCATCGACGCCGCCGCCGAGACCCAAGGGGCCGCTGGGCGAGGGGGCGCCC
>JBEIFN010000059.1:0-9458 GCA_040382435.1 Alphaproteobacteria bacterium | reverse complement strand
CTCGGTGCGGCGCTCGAGGCCTGGGCGTGGCGTGGCGGGGCAGCGGTCGCGCCGATGCGCTCGGCGAACCTTGGACCGGCGTTCGACGACGAGACCGTGGAGGCCGCGCTCCAAGCGGCCGGGGTCGTCTCTACGCGCCTGGACGACGTCGCGGGGTTCGTGGCGGACCGACTCGCGGACGGCGATGTGGTGGCCTGGTTCCAAGATGGCCTGGAGTTCGGGCCGCGTGCTCTGGGCGCGCGCAGCCTGCTCGCCGACCCGCGTCGCGCCGAGAACCACGGCCGCGTCAACGCGATGAAGGCGCGTGAGGCCTGGCGGCCGTTCGCGCCGTCGATCCTCGCGGGACACGAGGCGGCGTGGTTCGAGGACGCCTTCGACAGCCCGTTCATGCTGTTCACCGCGGTGGTTCGTCCCGAGCAGCGCGCGCGCATTCCGATGGTGGTCCACGCGGACGGTTCGACGCGGCCCCAGGTCGTCCATGCGGCGACGCACCCTCGGTACCATGCGCTGATTTCGGCGTTCTACGAACGGACCGGTGTCCCGATGCTCTCCGACACCTCGTTCAACCGCAAGGGCGAGCCGATCGTTGCACGGCCCGAGGATGCGCTCGAAGCGTTCGCGGGCTTGGGGGCCGATGGCCTCGCGATCGGGTCGTTCTACGTTCGACGCGGCGAGAGGGTACCGGCGCGTACGGCGGTCCCGTCGGACGACGCGCTAGCGGCCCTGCCGGGGGGACGGCGCCTGATGCTGCGGGTGGCCACGCGGTGTGACCTCGCTTGCGGGCATTGCACGCTCGCCGACCACCGAAGCTGGGGTACCGATCCCACCGCGTCGGACATCGTCCGCAGCCTCGTCGCGGGGCGCGAGGCCGGGTGCGATGCGCTGGTGCTGATGCGCGGTGAGCCGACGCTGCGCCCGGAGCGCGTCCGCATCGTCGAACGAGCGCGCAAGATGGGCTACCGTCAGATTCAGGTGCAGACGCACGGTGCGACGTTCGCCGATCGCAGCCTCGTCGCCGCCTTGGTCGTCGCGGGCCTCACCGCTGCGGAGGTGCAGCTGCTCGGCGCCGACGCGGCTGTGCATGACGCGGCGGCGGGGAAGTCGGGGGCGTTCCACGACACCGTGCGGGGCCTGCAACACGCGCGCGCCGAGGGGCTCGCCGTGTTCGTGACTGTTCCCGTGTTGCGTGCCAACGCCCTGTCGCTCGGGCGGGTGGTCTCCCTCGTCCACAAACTCGGCATCGGACGGATCCAGTTCACGTTTCCGCGGCCGGTGGAGCGACCCGATGGTGTTCCGACGGACGCGCTGCTGCGCCTGTCCACGGCGGCCTGGGCAGCGAACCGCGCTGCGCGGGCGGCCATCAAGCTTGGGATGGAGGTCACGACCGAGGGGTTCCCGCTTTGCGTCCTCGACCCCGCGCTGCACGGTACGCCGGATGCGACCGAAGATTTCGGCACGCACCGCGTTGACGACATGGGCCAGGTTCACGACGACTTCGGTCGCGTGCGAGGTGTGATGCGGCCGCCCGCCCCGGCGTGCACGCGCTGCGTTCGCGCGTCGAGCTGCCCCAAGACGTGGGGGTTGTACCTGGAGATGTTTGGTTCGGACGAGCTCGCGCCGCTCGGGTGAGGTCTCGGCTCACTTCGTGCGGTGGTCGTCGACGCGCGGCTTGCGGTTCAGCCAAGTCCCGGTTCCTGGCAGGTAGTCGTCCAGCCCCGTGTAGCCCTGCAGGCGGGTCAGCAACCAAGCGGTGTGCACCGTTCGGGTGATGGCGGAGTCCTGCCCGTCGCTGATCCAAGCCGCGTGGCTCGCGCTGCCGAAGTGGACATAGTGCGCGGCCGACGGGGCGCCCCGGTAGAAGTTGCGGGCGCGGAGGTGGTCGTCGGGGGTGATCAGGTTGTCTTCGGTGGCGAACGTCATGCTCTCGGCGTGCATCTGCCAGAGGATCCCGGGGTCCTGCGCGTTGCAGTTGGGCGCCACAGGGAAGTCGTTGCATGATGCGCCCGTGACACCACCCAGCGCGCAGGGGGGCCCGCCGCTGTTTTGCGGGTCCCAGCCGACGACCATGTCGACGCGGTCGTCGATGGCGGCGAGGTAAAAGCTTATTTTGCCGCCCAACGAGTGCCCCATGGCCGCGACACGTTCACCATCGATGCGCGCTGCATCGGGGCCGGACTGCAACGCCCACGTGAGGACCGCTTGGGCTTCGAGGGCCTTGAGGTCGTGCGCGGCGGGGTCGCTGAAGCCCGAGTTCGGGAAGTCGAGGCCGACCACGATGAAACCGTGCGTCGCGAGGTGCCGGGTGAAGTGGGGGTAGCCCGTGCGGCTCGCGCCGAACCCAGGCATCATCACGACGAGCGGGAACGGCCCGTCCGCCGGGACGCCGTCGACGCTCGGCAGCCACGTCGTCGTCTCGATGACGCCGCGACCGGCGGTGGGGTTGGTGACGTTGTCGACGTGCGTGGTGACGCCCCAAGACCCGTCGAGGTTGGGGTCGCCGACGAACGCGCCGGGCGAGGGGAACGCGGGGAGGCTCGGGTGGACGGTGCCGTTGTGGTCGTCGAGGCCACCGCACGGTCGTGCCGGTGTCGGCGGATCGACCGGCGCCGTGTCGACGGGGGTATCTAGGGGCGTGTCCTCCGACGCGGGCGTGTCGGACGGCGTGTCGGCGGGGCCCGCCGGCGTGTCGCTCGTCGGGGTGTCCGATGCGGTCTCGGTCGCCGGCGCGGTGTCGTCGGCCTTGTCGATGTCGGCGCTGCCGCCGCCGCATCCCCACAGCGCGATCCATAGAAGCATGCAACCCCCCAACAACGCGGGTTGTAGCCTATGGGCCGCACGACTGCCTCGTCGCGAGGCGTCACGTCGAGGAGCAGCGGGACGTTGGAAGGAACGATCGCACGGCCGACACATCGGCGCGCGGCACGCGATCGGGACCGCGCGCGTCGGCGCACCGGGTTACCGGCGGGCGGCGGGGGGACGATGTCGGACGTTGCGAGCCCGGGAGCGGCATCGTTTCGGAGCCTCGCCGACCTGTGGGCGTGGCGTGTTGGGTCCACCCCACACGCTGCGGCGATGCGGTGGCGTGATCAGGGCACATGGCGGAGCATGACGTGGTTCGAGGCCGACGTCCGCGTCCGGCGCATCGCCGCCGGCCTGCGCTCCCTCGGGGTGTCCACCGGTGATCGCGTCGGGCTGTGTGCGACGACCTCGGTGGCCTGGGTGCTGGCGGATCTTGGCACGCTGCTCGCCGGTGGGGTCACCACCTCGATGCACACCACCTCGCCCATGGACGACCAAGCCTACATCTTGGACGATTCTGGCGCGATCGCGGTGTTCGTCGACACGGTGGAGCGCGCCGAGGCGTTTGTGGCCGCTCGACCGTCGCTGCGCCACGTGGTCGTCCTCGATCCCGCGTCGACGGCGCGACGCGACCGGTCGCAAGCCGGCGAGGGCGATCTCGCCGCGATCCTCACGGTCGCAACGCTGGAAGCTGCGGGTGCGGCGTGGATCGAGCAGCACCCCGAGGGCCTCGATGCGCTCCGTAGGTCGTTGCAGCCGTCCGATCTGGCGACGCTGATCTACACCTCCGGAACTACCGGACGTCCCAAAGGTGTGGAGCTGACGCACGACGCCTGGGTGTACGAGGCCGAGGCCATCGATCGGCTCGGTGTGGTCAATGCGGCCGACCGCCAGCTGCTCTACCTTCCGCTGGCGCATGTGTTCGCGCGCGCGATGGAGATCACCTTCATCCGCCTTGGCGTCCCGACGGCGATCGACGGCAACGTCGATCGGCTCTTGCACAACCTCTCCGAGGTCCGGCCGACGTGGCTGGCGACGGTTCCGCGCACGCTGGAGAAGGCGTACGATGCGATCCTGCGTGAGGCCGAGGCGTCGGGGCCGCTTAAGAAGGCCCTTTTTGACTGGGCGATCGGTGTCGGGCGTCAATGGAGCCAGGCCACCCTCGCGGGTCGGACGCCGGCGCCGTGGCTTGTTCCGCAGCACCGCCTCGCCGACCGCCTCGTCTTCGAGCGGATCCGCAACAAGTTCGGGGGAGACCTCCGCTTCTTGATCTCGGGCGGCGCGCCCCTGTCCCGCGAGATCGCCCGGTTCTTTCACGCGGTGGGGATCGTCGTCTGTGAAGGCTACGGACTGACAGAATCCTCGGCTGCGAGCACGGTGAATACGCCCGATGCGTTGGTCTTCGGCAGCGTTGGCCGTCCGTTGCCCGGTTGCGAGGTCAAGATCGCCGACGACGGCGAGGTCTTGTTGCGGAGTCGTGGCGTGATGCGAGGGTACCGCGGGCAGGCCGACGCCACCGGCGAGGCCATCACGGCGGACGGCTGGCTTCGTACCGGGGACATCGGCCGGGTGCTGGCGACGGGACATCTTGAGATCACCGATCGAAAGAAGGAGCTGATCGTCACGGCGGGCGGTCGCAATGTCGCCCCGGCGATGATCGCCGAGCGGCTCAAGGCGCGCTCGCCGCTGATCCATCAGGTGCTGATCCACGGCGATCGTCGGCCCTTCCTCGGTTGCCTGCTCACGCTTGAGCGCGACGCGGTGCATGCATGGGCACAGCGTGAAGGCGTGCGTGCCGCGAACTGGGAGGCGCTCGCGCTGCACCCACAATTGCGACACTTCGTCCAACAGGCCGTCGACGACGTCAACCGCACGCTACCGGCTTGGGAGCAGGTCCGGCGTTTTGCTGTGCTTGCCGACGACTTCACCCCGGACAACGGGCTGCTGACCCCGACGCTCAAGCCGCGCCGTGCGGCGATCGAAGCGCGTTACGCCGACCGCATCGACGCCTTCTACGACGGGCAGCGCCGCGTCGGACGCTGACGAGGAACCATGCCGACCTCACGCATCTCTGGATTTCACAAGTTGACCCCTGATGAGCGGCTGCACGCCCTCGTCCGTGAGGGGGGCCTCGAACCGTCCGACGCCGCCGTGTACCGGGACCAACCGCTCGACCTCGCGACGGCGGCGACGATGGTTGAGAATGTTGTTTCGACGTACGAACTGCCGAACGCGGTCGCCATGAACCTCGTCGTGAACGGGCAGGATCGGCTGGTGCCGATGGTCGTCGAGGAGCCGAGCGTCGTCGCGGCCGTATCCAACATGTCGCGCGTGGTTCGGATGAGCGGCGGCATCACCGCCGAGGCTGACGACAGCGTGATGATCGGGCAAGTTCAGCTCGTCCAGGTCAAGGATCCCGATCGCGTCGCGGCCCAGCTCAACGCGCACCTCGCCGATCTCATCGAGGTCGCGCGGAGCGTCCATCCCCGGCTCGAAGCGCGCGGTGGCGGCATCCGCGGCATGTACGTTCGCAAACTACATTATGACGAGCCCGGGTACCCCGCCGAGCACATGGTCATCCTGCAGTTCTTGATCGACTGCGTCGACGCCATGGGCGCGAACATGATCAACACCGTCGCCGAGGCCCTCGCGCCCCACGTGGAGCTGATCACGGGCGAGACGGTCGGGCTTCGTATCCTGAGCAATCTCGCGTCGTACCGGCTGGCGCGCGCATGGTGCACGATCGATCCCGCGCATCTCGCTACGGACACGCTCTCCGGGGCCGAGGTCGCGGAGGGGATCGCGTCGGCCTGGCGCTTCGCATGGGCCGATCCCTATCGCGCCGCGACCCACAACAAAGGCGTCATGAACGGCGTCGACGCGGTCGCGGTGGCCACCGGAAACGACTGGCGCGCGCTCGAGGCGGGTGCGCATGCCTGGTGCGCGCGCGACGACGGGCCGTATCGCCCGATGACGACGTGGCGCGTCCGCGACGACGGCAAGTTGCATGGATTCATCGAGATCCCGACGCAGTTTGGCGTCGTCGGCGGCCCGCTGCGGGTCCACCCCCAAGGCGCAGGCGAACCTGCGGTTGATGGGCTGCACGAGCGCGCGGGACCTCGCGGGGATCGCCGTGAGCGTCGGCTTGATTCAGAACCTCGGCGCACTTCGGGCGCTCGCGACCGAGGGCATTCAGGCGGGCCACATGCGGATGCACGCCCGCACCGTTGCGGCTGGCGCGGGGGCAGAACTTTCGGAGATCCCCGAGGTCGTTCGTCGCCTTTGCGCGGCGCATGCCTTCTCCGACGAGGCGGCGCGGGACGCGCTCGCGGCCGTGCGTTCGGAACGCGGTGGCACCCGTTGACGTCACGTCGAGGCCACGGCAGCGGCAAGCTGATCTTGCTCGGAGAGCATGCGGTCGTCCATGGGCAGCCTGCGCTGGCGTTTGCCGTCTCGCGCGGGACGGACGTGACGTTGACCCCTCGGCATGACGGGGTTCGGCGCGTGCTGGGAGAGGTGACCGATCCGCTGCTCGACGAGGCGCTCGACGCCGTGCTGCCCGAAGGGGGTTGGGACGTCGCGATCGCGTCGAACCTGCCGCTGGGGCGCGGGATGGGGAGCTCGGCGTCGCTCGGGGTCGCCGTCGCTCGGGCGGTGCTGGGGGCGTCGGCGCCGCCGGATGCGGTCTTTGCGCACGCCATGCGCCTCGAAACAGTCTTTCACGCTCAGCCTTCGGGTCTGGACGTCGCGGTCTCCGTGCGTGGTGGGATGCTGCGCTACCAGCGGATGCCTGCGCCCACGTTCGTGTCGCTGGCTTGTCCGACGTGGTCGGTGGTGGTGCTCGACTCGGGCAGCAAGGGGTCGACGCGTGACATGGTTCAGGGGGTTGCTTCGCGACGGCCCGCGATCGACGGCCAGCTCGAGGCGATCGGTGCGCTCGTGGAGGCGGCGACGGCACACCTCGACGACCCGGCGGTGCTCGGCCCGATGCTCGACGAGAACCATGAGCGGCTACGCGCGATCGGTGTTTCGACGCCGGTGCTCGATGATCTCTGTGCGCTCGCTCGCCACGCGGGCGCGCTCGGCGCCAAGCTGTCCGGCGCAGGGGGCGGTGGCGTCGTTGTCGCGCTCGTGCGTGACCCCGCGCCCGTTCTGGCTGCCGCCGCGGCGGCCGGGGTCGCCGCCTTCGTCACCAAGCCCGCCGCGAGTCTCCCATGACCGTCGCCACCGCCGTCGCGCATCCGAACATCGCGCTCGTCAAGTACTGGGGCAAGCGCGATCTCGCGCTGAACCTGCCCGCCGTTTCGTCGCTGTCGCTGACGCTGGACGGCTTCCGGACCGAAACCACCGTCCGCCGCGACGTGGTCGCGGACCGCGTGCGTTTCGGGGGGCGCGATGCGTCGGAGAAGGAGCTGCGGCGCACGCTCGCGTTCCTCGACCGTTTGGAGCCGGGCCGACCTCCGGTGGACGTCGAGACGGTGAACAACTTCCCGACGGGCGCGGGCCTCGCGAGCTCCGCATCGGGCTTCGCGGCTTTGGTGCTCGCTTACGAGGCCGCGCGTGGCGCTGACCTCGACGCGGTCCGGCTCTCCCGGCTCGCACGTGAGGGCTCCGGGTCGGCCTGCCGCTCGTTGTGGGGCGGCTTCGTCTTGTGGCGTCGAGGTGCGGCGGCGGACGGGTTCGATAGCCACGGCGTTCCGGTGCAGGCGGACGCTTCGCTCGACGTCGCGCTGCTCGTCGCTGTCGTGACCACCGAGGGCAAGGCGGTTGGGTCGACCGAGGGGATGGAGCGAAGCCGTCGCAGCAGTCCGCTGTGGGAGCCGTGGGTGGAGCAGGCCGAGGCCGACGTCGATGCCGGCCTCGCGGCGCTCCAGCGCGGTGATCTGCCCGCGCTCGGGCGCGTGATGGAATCGAGCACGCTCAAGATGCACGCGGCGATGATGACCTCGGATCCGCCGCTGCTCTACTGGCAGCCGGGCACCGTCGCGTTGCTTCATGCCGTGTGGCGCTTGCGCGCGGAAGGGATGCCTTGTTGGTGCACGATGGACGCGGGTCCCCAGGTCAAGGTCCTCTGCCCGCGGGCGGTCGCTGACGAGGTCGCTGCCGCGTTGCGACCGTACGCGCAGGTGGTCCATGTGCTCGGCCCCGGGCCCGACGCGTCCGTGACGGCCGGCTGATGCGGGTCTTCGCGCCGGGGAAGGCCGTCGTGGTCGGGGAGTACGCGGTCCTCGATGGCGCCCCGGCACTCGTCGCCGCCGTGCCGTTCGGCGTTGTCTGTGAGGTCTCGCCGGATCGTGTGCGCACGCTGCTGACGCCGGGGGATGACCGGTTCGTGGCCGCCGGGCTCGCTGCCGTCGATGCGCCGCCCGCGCGTTACGCCTTCCGTGACGCCGTCTCGCTGGGGCTCGCCTTCAAGCCTGGTTTGGGGGGGTCAGCGGCTGCGACGGTCGCGGCGGTGCGCGCGGGGTGGCTCGCAGCAGGGCAGGACGCGTCGCCCGATCGGGTTTGGCCGGTCGCCGCGACGGTCCACCACCGCGTCCAAGGCTCGGGCTCGGGGATCGATGTCGCCGCCAGCACCTACGGGGGCTTCGTTCGCTTCGTGGTGGGGGAGACGCCGCGACCGACCTCGCCGGTCGACGTCGATCTCGTCGCGACGGATCGCGCAGCGTCGACGGGGCCGCGGGTCGCTCGCTACCTCGGTTGGGCCGATCGTCAGGCCTTCGTCGCCGACAGCGCCGCGATCGTGGACGGGTTCGCATCCGACCCGATCGCCGCTCTCCGCGCGGCCCACCGCCTGCTCGCGACGATGGCGCGTCGTGCAGGGGTCGACTGGGAGACGCCTGCGCACGCGGCGGTGACGGCGCTCGCCGAATCGTGCGGGGGTGCGGCCAAGCCCTCGGGGGCGGGTGGCGGCGACGTCGCCGTGGCGATCCTGCCCGACGACGACGCGCGCGCCGCGTTCGATCGAGGACTTGCGGCCATCGGTCTCGCGCGGCTCGTCCCGCCCGAGGCGCTCGGATAAGCCGCCGCCCGGAGGCTCCCATGACCCACCGCATCGCGCTGCTCCCCGGCGACGGCATTGGCCCCGAGGTCATCGACGAGGCGGTGCGCGTGCTCGAGCACCTCGCGTCCAAGCGCGGCCTCGCGTTGACGCTGACGCGCTACGATCTCGGTGCGGAGCGCTACTTGCGCGATGGCGCGACGCTCCCCGACGAGGATTTCGTCCGGCTGCGCGACGAGACCGACGCGATCCTGCTCGGCGCGCTCGGCGATCCGCGTGTTCCCAGCAACGTCCATGCGCGAGACATCCTGCTCGGGCTCCGGTTCCGCCTCGATCTGTACATCAACCTTCGGCCCGTCCAGCTCCTCGACGCGCGCTACACGCCGCTCAAGGACAAGGGGCCTGAGCAGATCGACATGATGGTGTTCCGTGAGAACACCGAGGGCCTGTATACGGGCGTCGGCGGCCAGTTCAAGCGTGGGACGCCCGATGAGGTCGCGATCGAGGCCGAGCTCAACACACGCAAGGGCGTCGAACGCATCATTCGGGCGGCGTTCGCCTACGCCCGTCAGCATGGCCGCCGGTCGGTCTGCATGTCGGACAAGTCCAACGCCATGCGCCACGGGCACGACCTCTGGCAGCGCGTGTTTCGCGAGGT
>JBEIFN010000058.1:0-9629 GCA_040382435.1 Alphaproteobacteria bacterium | reverse complement strand
CTTCTATCCGGCGCCGCTGGCGGGGACGGTGGCGGAGGTGCGGCGCGGGGAGCGCCGCGTGCTGGAGGCCGTGGTCGTGACGCCCGACGGCTCTGACGCGCACGCGCCGTGGCCTGCCTATGCTGCCGCCGACATCGGTGGGTTGGCGCGTGCCGACGTCGTCGCCGCGCTGCTCCGGTCGGGGCTGTGGGGCACGCTGCGTACGCGGCCGCTCGACCTCGTGCCTTCGCTCGATGCCGACATCCAATCCATCCTCGTGTGCGGCACGGAGACCGGCCCCTTGCAAGCCCCCGTCGAGGTCCTGTTGGACGGCGTCACGCCCGAGACGTTGCAAGCGGGCCTCGACGCGCTGGGCACGCTTGGCGCACCGGTCCACCTCACGCGTGCGGCCGACGCGCCCGCTGTGTTGGTGGGCCGCGCAGGCGTCACCGAGCATGTGGTCGTGGGTCCGCATCCGTCGGGCGATCCGGCGGTGCAAGTCAACCTGATCGACCCGCCGCAAGGCGCGCGCCGCGTCGTCTACGTGCGCGCGCACGAGGTAGCGGCGATCGGTGCGATGCTGCTCACGGGTCGGTACCCGGCCTCGCGGGTTTTTGCCGTGGTGGGGTTGGGGACGAGGACGCGCCGTTTCGTGCGCTCGGTGGTCGGGGCGCCGGTCGTGCATCTCGTCGGAGACCTCGAGGACGGCGTTCGGCTGATCGCGGGGTCGGTGTTGACCGGTCGTACGGTCGCGCTGACGGACTTCGCGGGCGACCGCGTCACGACGTTCCACGCGCTGCCGGGCGAGGTCGAGCGGCACGTCCTTGGTTGGACGATGCCGATGCTCGGTGCGTTCTCTGCGCACCGGGCGTTCCTCACGGGCCTGTTCGGTGCGGGTGGGCGTCGCTTCGACCTTCGGCCTGGGGTGTACGGTGGGATCCGCGCGATCATCCCGGTCAACGCGCTGGAGCGCGTGATCGCCACGCCCGACATCCTGCCCGAGCCGTTGTTCCGCAGCGTCGCGGCCGAGGACATCGAAGAGGCGGTGGCGCTCGGGCTGCTCGACCTGAGCCCGGAGGAGGCCGCGTTGATGACGTACGTCTGCCCGTCCAAGGTCGACTACGACGTGCTGCTTGCGAAGGGCCTCGCCCAGTACATGCGGGAGAACTGATGCGTGACGCCTTGATTCGGTGGTTTCATGGGCTTCATGAGCACGTCAAGCCGGGTGCTCGGTTCGCGTGGGCATGGCCGCTCGTCGAGGGAGCCGAGACGTTCCTGCTGACGCCGGGCACGCGCACCACCGAGGGCGCCCACGTGCGCGACCCGATGGACCTCAAGCGGTTGATGATGTTCGTCGTCTACGCGATCGCACCGGCGATGTTGGCGGGGGCGTGGAGCATCGGGCACACGGCGTTCGTCGCCGAAGGCGTCGCCTCCCCCGCGGTCGCAGACTGCTTGCTGCGCGGCCTGTGGCACATGCTTCCCATCGTCGTGACCAGCTACGCGGTCGGTGGCTTCTGGGAGGTCATGTTCTGCATCGTGCGCAAGCACGAGATCAACGAGGGGTTCCTTGTGACCGGGCTGTTGTTCCCGCTCACGCTGGCGCCGACGACGCCGCTGTGGATCGTCGCCCTTGGGGTGACCTTCGGGGTCGTGATCGGCAAGGAGGTGTTCGGTGGAACCGGGTACAACCTGCTCAACCCGGCTCTGACTGCCCGCGCGTTCGTGTTCTTTGCCTACCCCGCGGTGATCTCGGGCGCGCGGGTGTGGGACGTCTCGAACCGGTGGAACCCGTTCACGACCTTTGGTCCCGCGGTGGATGGCTATTCGGGTGCGACCCCGCTGCTGGCGGTCGCGAACGCGCCGCGCGGCGCGGACCCGATCGCCGCGATCGCTGCGGAGGGCTGGTCGTGGAGCGATCTGTTCCTCGGCACCATCCCTGGGTCGATGGGCGAGGTCAGCGCCGCGGCGTGCGGTGTCGGTGCGCTGCTGCTGATCGTCTCCGGCATCGGGTCGTGGCGTGTGATGGCCGGCAGCGTGCTCGGTCTTGCGGCCGCGTCGACGTTGCTCAACCAGTTCGCAGGCCCTGACGCGCTTGCCGCGATGGCGCTCCCATTCCATTACCACCTCGTGATGGGGAGCTTCGCGTTCGGTGCGGTCTACATGGCGACCGATCCGGTCAGCGCCGCCCACACCAACGCGGGTCGGCTCATCTACGGGTTCGGCATCGGCTGCATGGTGGTGTTGATTCGTGTGATCAACCCGGCTTACCCCGAGGGCGTCATGCTCTCGATCCTGTTCATGAACGTGTTTGCGCCGTTGATCGACTACGTGGTGATCCGGCGTTCCAGCTCGGCCCGTCGGGCGCGGCTCGCTGCCGCGCCGGCGAAGTGAGGCGCGCGTGTCCGACTTCTCCAACCAGTACGTGCTCGGTTTCGCGGCCGCGATCTGTGTGGTCTCGAGCCTTGCGCTCGCGGGCACCCACGCCGCACTGAAGCCGACCCAAGACAAGAACATCGAGCGGGACTTCCAAAAGGATGTCCTCTCCGCGCTCGGGCTTCCCGAAGATGGGCACGTGCCCGTCGGCGACGAGATCGACCGCCTGTTCGCCGAGCGGGTGGGGCAAGTCGTGATCGATCCGACCTCGGGCGCCGTGGTGGAGGGCAAGGGCAAGACCGACGTCGACGCCGCCTGGGCGGCTGTCAAGGGAACCGCCTCGGTTCCCGCGCTCCTCGGCGTTTACACGCGTAAGCAGGGCGGTACGGTCGAGAAGTACGCGATGGAGGTCCGCGGCCAGGGGCTGTGGGGTCCGATCAGCGGCTACCTCGCTGTCGAGCCTGACGGAAAGACGGTCGGCGGCACGGTGTTTTTTGCGCCCTCGGAGACTCCGGGTTTGGGCCTAGAGATCACGAGCGCGCCGTTCAAGGCCCAGTGGCAAGGCAAGCAGATCGTCGGTCCTGACGGCAAGGCGCGCCCGATCAAGGTCGCCAAGGGCAAGGCGTCCGAGGTGTGCAAGGGCGAAGAGTCGTGGTGCGTCGACGGGATCAGCGGTGCCACGCTGACGTGCCGTGGTGTCACCAACATGGTCGATGCGGGGGTGTCGATGTACGACGCCTTCTTCCAATCGGTCCGCAGCAAGGCAGGTGCGATGTGAACATGACCTCTGCGAGCAAGGGTTTTGAGCTATTCGACAAGAACGTCCGCAAGGCGTTCGTCGACCCGCTGGTCGAGAACAACCCGGTCACCGTGCAGATCTTGGGCGTTTGTTCCTCGCTCGCCGTCACGACCCAGGTGAAGCAAGCCCTTCTGATGGGCGTTGGCGTGACGCTGTGCACAGCGCTCGGCAACGTCGTCCTCGCGGCGATGCGCAACTGGATTCCGAGCTCGATTCGCATCATCGTTCAGCTCGCCGTGATCTCGGTCCTCGTCATCGTGCTCGACGAGGTCCTCAAGGCCTACGTGTTCGACCTCGAGAAGAAGCTCAGCGTCTTCATCGGGCTGATCATCACGAACTGCATCCTGATGGGCCGGGCCGAGGCCTACGCGATGGGCAACCCGCCGTGGCCGTCGTTTGTGGATGGCATTGGCAACGGCCTCGGGTACGCGGGCGTGCTCCTCTCGGTCGCGACCGTGCGCGAGATCTTGGGTTCTGGCACGTGGTTCGGCTTCACGGTCGTGCCACAGGCGGCGTACGACGCCGGCTACATCAACAACGGCATGATGGTGCTTGCCCCTGGAGCATTCGTCCTGTTGGGGTTGCTCATCGGCGCGATGCGCGCCTACACCGGCTACCGGGAGACCTGACGATGGTGGAACTCCTCTCCTTGGCGGTCAAGAGCATCTTCGTCGAGAACATCTTGCTTTCGTTGTTCCTCGGGATGTGCTCGTTCCTCGCGTGCAGCAAGAAGGTCGAGACGGCGGTCGGACTCGGGGTCGCGGTCGTGTTCGTGCTCACGATCACCACCCCGATGAACTGGCTCCTCAAGAACCTGCTCCTCAAGGACGGTTCGTTGATGGCTGGGGTCGATTTGTCGTTCCTCACGTTCATCTGCTTCATCTCCACGATCGCGGCGATGGTGCAGTTCGTTGAGATGTTCCTCGATAAGTTCAGCCCCGCCTTGTACAACGCGCTCGGGATCTTCCTGCCGCTGATCGCGGTCAACTGCGCGGTGCTTGGTGCCAGCCTGTTCATGGATCAGCGCGACTACGGGTTCGTGGAGTCGATCGTGTTCGGCTTCAGCTCGGGTGCCGGTTGGGCGTTGGCGATCATCACGATGGCAGCGCTCCGGTACAAGCTGCGCTACCACAACATCCCCGGCCCGCTCCAAGGGCTCGGCATCACCATGCTCACGACCGGCTTGATGGCGATCGCCTTCATGTCGTTCGCCGGCATCCAGCTCTGAGGCGACCATGGATCTCGCGTTCGTTGGACTCAGCCTCGTCGTCTTCACCGCGGTCATCCTCGGCTTGACCGTGTTTCTGCTCGTCAGCCGCCGGTTCTTGGTCAGCCAAGGCGACGTGCAGATCGTGGTCAACGGGGATCCGAACAAGACCCTGCGCGTGAAGCCTGGGCAGTCCTTGCTCTCGGCGCTCGGCAGCCAAAAGATCTTCCTGCCCTCGGCGTGTGGGGGCGGCGGCACGTGTGCGATGTGCCGGTGCAAGGTCACCGACGGCGGCGGCGACGCCTTGCCGACCGAATTCGGTCACATCAACCGCAAGGCCCGCAACGAGGGCTGGCGCCTCGGCTGCCAGGTCAAGGTGAAGCAGGACATGAAGATCGAGCTTCCGGACGCCATCTTCGGCATTCAGAAGTTCAACTGCACCGTCCGGAGCAACGACAACGTCGCGACGTTCATCAAGGAGCTGATCCTCGACATCGACGAAGGTCAGACGCTCAACTTCGAGGCTGGCGGCTACATCCAAATCTACATCCCGCCGTACGAGCTCACCTACAAGGAGTTCGCGATCGACGAAAAGTTCCACGGCGACTGGGACAAGTTCAAGCTGTGGGACCTCAAGTCCGGCCTCGACGAGGAGATCTTCCGCGCCTACTCGATGGGCAACCATCCGGCGGAAGGCAACCGGGTGATGCTGAACGTGCGCATCGCTACCCCGCCGCCTCGCCAGATGGGTCTACCTCCCGGCAAGGCGTCGTCCTACATCTTCAACCTTAAGCCAGGCGACAAGGTGCAGGTCTCCGGGCCGTATGGCGAGTTCCACATCCAGCCGACGCAGGCCGAGATGGTCTACATTGGCGGTGGCGCTGGCATGGCCCCGCTGCGGTCCCACTTGTTCCACCTGTTCCACACCGAGAAGACGCGTCATCGCAAGGTCTCGTACTGGTACGGCGCGCGCAGCCTGCGCGAGGTGTTCTACAAGGATGACTTCGACGCGATCGCGAGCGAGTTCGACAATTTTGCGTTTCACCTCGCGTTGTCGGAGCCGCAGCCTGAGGACAACTGGTCGGGGAAGACGGGGTTCATCCACAATGTCCTCGCCGAGAGCTACCTCAACAACCATCCCGCGCCTGAGGAGTGCGAGTACTACATCTGCGGGCCGCCGATGATGCTCAGCTCGGTCCTCAAGCTGCTGGACTCCTTGGGCGTCCCGAAGTCGCAGATCCACTTCGACGACTTCGGCGGCTGATGACGCGCAGCGCCGTCTATCGTGCGCACCCCACCTGCTCGGCTCGTGGGGTGTTGGCGTTGGCTGCGATGGCTGCCTGCCAGCCGAAGCCGTCGACGGTCGCCTGGACGCTGTCCGGGGAGATCTTCGGGGCGCCGTGGCGCGGTGTGATTGTCACGCCGACCGATGCGACCGACCCCAGCGACGCTGCGGCGGAGGCGGCCGCGTCGGTGTTCGCTGCGGTGGATGTCGGGGTCAGTACCTGGCGTCCCGACAGCGACGTCATGCGGTGCCGTGAGGCCGAGGGGCCGTTGCCGGTCTCGGGCGAGACCGCACGGATGGTGGGGCTCGCCAAGCAGGTGGCGTCGGCCACGGGCGGAGCGTTTGAGCCCACGATCGGGCCGCTTACGCGGTTGTGGGGCGTGCTGGGGGTCGAGCGGCAGGATTGGCCCGCGGACGCCGAGGTGCAAGCTGCCAAGGCCCGCGTGGGCCACGAGTCGGTGGCGGTGGCATGGGGGGACGACGGTCCGACGTTGGACTGCGCGGGCCGCGAGCTGGACCTGTCGGGCATCGCCCCAGGCTATGCGGCCGATCGCGTCAGCGAGGCGTGGGCGGCGCTGGGGCTGATGTCGCACCTCGTCGACGTCGGGGGCGAGGTGCGGGTCCGCGGTCCCTCGCCCTCAGGCCGACGTTGGCGGCTCGGGATCGAGACCCCGGCGAGCGGTCACCTGCCCGGGGAGGCGCTGAGCCGTGTGGTCGCGCTCTCGAACGCGGCGATCGCGACGTCGGGCAACTACCGGCACAGTTACCGGGTGCAGGGACGAGAGGTCGTCCACGCGATCGATCCCCGCACCGGTCAGCCGGCGGCCGACGCCGGCGTCGCGAGCGCGAGCGTGATCGCCGACACGGCGGCGGTCGCGGACGGCTGGGCGACCGCGCTGATGGTCCTTGGACCTCAAGGTTTGGGGCGGTTGGTGTCGCAACCCGGTGTCGAGGCGATGTTGCTCGTCGCGGATCCCGCCGGGGGCTACCAAGAGCTGACGACGCCGGGCTGGGACCGGTGGCGTACTGACGAGGAGGCGCGATGACGCTTGTGTTGACGACGCTGGCGGTCAGTGCGTTGTGCATGATGGGCCTTGCGCTCGGCATGCTGATGCAGCGGGAAGGCCTGCAGCGGTCTTGCGGCGGTACGGTCGACTACGTCGACGGGCGCTTCGTGCGCGAGGCCTGCGGGACGTGCAAGCTTCGGGGCCACGCCCTGTGCCCGAAGGACGAGGGAAAGGCTGCGCCCGAGGACTGTGCCGACGACGCCTGAGCGCCGTCGGCCGGCTTCGGTCAGTGGCCGCCGCTGGCGGTGACGAGCGCGTGGGGGTGCCAGCCCACCACAGCGATCATCACGAGGAACCCAACGGTGTAGCCGAGCGCAACGTGCCACCCGTTCTTCAGGTAATCGAGCGTCGACTTGGCTTCGGGGAACTGGTTCGACACTGCCACACCGGCCGAGGAGCCGAACCAGATCATCGAGCCGCCGTAGCCGACCGCCATCGCGAGCACGCCCCAATCGTAGCCGTCCTGCTTGATCGCGAGGGCGGTGAGCGGGATGTTGTCGAAGACGGCAGAGACGTAGCCCAGCCCCATCGCCGTCGGCCAAGAGGCCGCGGGCAGCTCGGAGACGGGCATCATCGAGGCGCACAGCACGAGGCTGAGCAGGAACACCGACCCCTTCAGCGCCTCCGGCAGCAGCGACCACGTCGGCGCGCGGACGGGGCTGCTCAGGAGCAGCGCGACCCACAGGGCGAGGCCGAGCCACGGACCCTTGTCGGAGAGCTCGGGCGCGGCGACGTTCATGCCGATGTTCGTGCCCATTGCCGCGAGGAGGAGGAACCCGACGACACCGACGCGGGTCCAATCGACGTGGACCGCCGCGTCGGCGTTGGTTTGGATCGGCTGGTGGGCGTGTTGGACGCGCGCGGCGATCGTCGCGCTGATCAACGTCGCCGTCGCCGAGCCGACGAAGGCGTGCGTGACGTCGACGGGGGAGACGCCGGCGATCCACATCATCGTGGTGGTCGTGTCGCCGACGACGGAGCCTGCACCACCGGCGTTCGAAGCGCCGATGATCGCGGCGAGGTAGCCGAGGTGCACGCGGTTGTTGAACACGGTCCGCGCGACGGTGGCGCCGATCATCGCGGCCGCGATGTTGTCGAGGAAGCTCGACAGGACGAACACCAGCCACAGCAGCACGAAGCCGCCCTTCCAGTCGTCGGGCAGGATCTTCGGCAGCAGCTCAGGGAAACCCGAGCGCTCGAAGTGGTCGGCGAGCAAGGCGAACCCGAGCAGCAGGCCGAGGAGGTTGGCGATCGTGACCCACTCGTGCCCGAGGTGGCCGAGCATGTCCATGTCGGTGAACCCGAGCTTGAATAGGGTGATCACGACGAGGCCGCTCAGCGCGACGTACAGCGTGTGGTGGTGGAACAGCGCCACCCCGAGCAGGGTCGTGACGAACAGGATGAAGTCGACCGGTATGCCGAAGACCGCGGGACCGGCGGGCACGCCACCGGAGGCGAGCGCGGGCGAGGTCCAGGCGGCGATGGCCGTCGGGAGTAGGGGAGCAAGGTGGGGCATCGAACCTCCTCAGGTGGTGCGCCATACACCATTGCCATCCTTGGGGCTACGGGTTGAACGCCCAGCATGAACCACGCGCTCCCCGTTGACGCCGTCCTCTCCGATCTGATCGCGGCCCTGCGCACCGCCGGCGCCGTCGTCTTGCGCGCCCCCACGGGGTCTGGAAAGACCACCCGCGTCCCGCCGGCGCTTCTCGACGCCGGCTTCCGGCGCGTCTTGATGCTGGAGCCGCGGCGGGTGGCGGCGCGTGCTGCGGCGGCGCGCATCGCGGAGGAGCGAGGCGGACGTCTGGGCGAGGAGGTCGGGTTCCAGGTGCGCCACGACCGCGTCGGCGGCGCCGCCACGCGGCTTTGGGTGGTGACCGACGGTGTGCTGTTGCAACGGCTGATCGCCGACCCCTTTCTGGAGGGGGTCGACGCTGTTGTGATCGACGAATTTCATGAGCGCAGCTTGAACGTGGACCTGTGCCTCGCCCTGCTCGCGCGGTTGCGCGCGGAGGTGCGCCCGGAGCTGGCGATCGTCGTGATGTCGGCGACGATGGACGCCGGGCCCGTCGCCGACTTCCTCGCCGCGCCCGTGATCGATGCGATGGGCCGCACCTACCCTGTGGAGGTCCGCTACCTCGCGCGCGCCGAGGAGGGCTCGCCCGGCGCGCTCGTGGCGCGGCACGCCCCGGCGCTGCTCGCCGAAACCGGCGGCGACGTCCTCGCGTTCCTTCCCGGCGTGGCAGAGATTGAGGAGGCGTACGCGCAGCTCGGCGACGTGGACGCGGAGCGGGTGCCGCTGCATGGTCGCCTCCCCCCGTCGGCGCAGCAAGCGGCGCTACGGCCAGGGACCCGCCCTCGCATCGTGCTTGCGACCAATGTTGCGGAGACGTCGGTTACGCTCCCCGCGGTGCGGGGCGTCATCGATGCGGGTTGGGTTCGGGTGAGCCGCTACGACGCCGCGCGCGGGCTCGACGCCTTGATTCTGGAGCCGAACAGCCGGGCTTCCGCAGATCAGCGAGCGGGTCGGGCGGGACGCGTGGGTCCGGGCGTGGCCCTTCGGCTGTGGCCAGAGCGGAGCCACGGCGCGCGGCGCGCGTCGGACGACCCCGAGGTTCGCCGCGCGGACCTCTCGGGGGCGCTGCTCGCGCTCGCGGCGTGGGGGGAGCCCGATCCGGCGGCGTTTCCGTGGTTCGAGCCGCCCCCGTCGGACGCGCTCGCGTCGGCGGGGCGCCTGCTGTCGGCGTTGGGCTTGCGCGACGCGGGCGGTGCGCTCACGCCGATGGGGCGGGCGGCGGCGCGGCTCGGCACCCATCCGCGGCTCGCGACGGCCCTGCTGCGCGGGCACGCGCTCGGCGTGGGGGAGGCGATGTGTGAGGCCGTGGCGTTGCTGGAGGCGCGCGCCCCGATGCGTCG
>JBEIFN010000057.1:0-9709 GCA_040382435.1 Alphaproteobacteria bacterium | reverse complement strand
CGGGGGTCCCGTCGTTCTACTCGGCCTCCGGTCAGTTCCGTGGGAACCCTGGGACGGATCTCTCAGCGACGAACTTGGTCATCTCGAACACCTGCACCACGCTGGATCAGCTCGACCTGAGCAGCTTCACGTCGGTTGTGGCGGGCAGCTCGATCCAGCTCGATCCCGACGTCCCGCTCCTGCGCGAGGACAGCAACGACTCGGAGATCGACTGGTGTGTCGGCATCACCGCGATCGACGCCACGGTGGATTTCGGCACGCCGAACACGGAGAATGTCTGCACGCTCGGCGGCGGGCCGGGCCCGGGCCCGGGCGGCCCTGGCGGCGGTCCCGGGGGCGGTTCGGACTCGGGCGACTGTCGCGCGTTGCAGGACCCGAGTGATGGGCTCCAAGCCGACGAGCTCTGCGAGGGTGACCTCGTGATGACCGAGTTCCTGGTCGACCGCGGCAACCCCGCGATCTGCACCTCGACGACGAAGATCCAGTACCTCGAGGTGTTCAACACCACGAACTACCCGGTCGAGCCCGACGGGCTGTTGCTCCGTGTCGGCGCGCTCACGCCGAAGGCCTTGACCCCGCGGACGGGGACGTCCGGCGTCATCGCGCCGCGGTCTCGCGCCGTCGTCGCGCGCAAGCAGCTGTCCGGCTGGTGTGGTTCGTTGTTGCCCGACTTTACCTACGACTCGATCGAGCTCGTCGCGGGTGCGATTCAGCTCGAAGCCGGCGTGGAAGTGGTCGATGCGATCAACGTCGCTTCGTGGTTCATCCCGAGCGGTGCTGCGTTGGGCGTGCGACCCGAGGTGGCCTTGGTCGGCGCGCTCGACAACGACTTTGAGTCGTCGTGGTGCGAGGCCGGAGACGTCCTTGCGGGCACCATCGGCCGAGGCTCGCCGGGGGCTGCGAACACCTGTCGCTTCGACGGCGGGGGCTCGGGCGAGGATTCAGGAGATACCGACCAGACGCCCGCCATCCCCGGGTCTCTGCTTGGAACCGGCGACCTGATCGTCGTCGAGGTCATGGAGGATCCCAACTGCGACGGTGGCGCCGCAGAGTTCTTCGAGATCCTCAACCGCACCGATGTTCCGGTCGACCTGTCCGGTGTCTCGTTCACGGTGGTCGACGGCACGGGGCGCACCTACACCCAGGCCGCGCCGGCCGGGGTGATCGTGGGGGCTGGTGACGTCGCGGTCGTCGGGCGCAAGGACTCGCCGCAGTGCTTCCAAGCCGACATGACCTTCACGACCATGCGCCTCGACGACACGCGAGGCAACGTGATCGAGATCTGGAACGAGGGCAACACCTCGGGTCGCCTGCTGATCGACCGCCTGAACACCGATCCCGCCTCGTTCGTCGGCGCGACCGCGCGGAGCGAGGGCTTCAGCTTGCAGTTCGGCATCAACTTCGACGCGTATGCGGTGTCCAACGATTCCCCGGCGTTCTGGTGCAAGGCCGAGGACATCTTGGGCAATTCGTACGCCGACGCGAGCGGCACCGATCACGCCACACCGGGACTGGCCAACGGTCCGTGCCTCGCGGCCGACGACGATACCGCCTCGGACACCGGGTTCGGCGGGGGTGGACCGGGCGGCGACGGCATCGTCGACACCTTCACCATCGTTGTCGCCGACAAGACGCTCGACGAGCTCGATCCCGGCTCGCTCGTGATCACCGAGGTCCTCGTCTCGCCGCTCGGCTGTGGTGAGCAGGCCGAAGGAGAGTACTTCGAGGTCTACAACGCCACGGCGTTCAGCATCGACTTGTTCGGGCTGCAGGTCATCGACGAGGACTCGTTCTCCGAGGTGCAACAGTCCCGTGTGATTCGTCCGGGCCGCTACGTCGTCCTGCAGAACGTCTCGGCGGGCTTCGACCGCTGCATGGACTTTGGTCCGCGTTCGCCGACCTACTTCAACGACCCGTTCGATGACGAGGGCGACGAGGTGGTCATCCGTGATCCCGCCGGTCGCATCCTCGACCGGGCGCCGCTGTACGGACTTCCGCGCGTCGTGGGGTCGGCTTGGCAGCTCAACCCGACGTTGGGCATGACGAGCACCGCCAACGACGACATCTCGGCGTGGTGTCTCGCGGATGCTGTGATCCCGGGCGGTACGGGCAACCGGGGGACCCCGAAGGCTGCGAACGTCTGTCGGATCGAGGCGCCGCCGCCGGATCCTGCCGACCCGGCGGTCTACGTCGACGAGCTGCGGGCCGGCGACCTGTTGATCACCGAGATCCAGGTCAACCCCAGCGTCTGCACCGACGATCGCGGGGAGTTCTTTGAGGTCTTCAACACCCTGGGCTCTCCCGTCAACCTGCGCGGCCTTCGCATCCAAAACGCGGCGGGCAGCGCTGCGGCGTACACGATCCCGGACGATGTGGTCATCCCGCCGCGCCAGCTCGCGGTGTTCGGCCGCCCCGGTGTGGTCGGTTGCTACGGGTTTACGCCTGCGGTCACGTACAACGGGGCGTTGTTCAACAACGCTGGAGACCTGGTCGAGCTGCGCGCAGGCACGAACTTCAACCTCGTGATCGACCGCGTCGACTTCCGTGGTTGGAACACCTACCTCGGCCGCACGCTGAGCCTCGACCCCGGACCGACGCGCTACAACGCGGTCGCGAACAACTTGCCGGGCAACTGGTGCGCGGGCGAGGCGTTCCTGGAGGCTTCCGGTCGCGATCGGGGGACGCCGCGCGCGGGCAACCCGACGTGCTACCAGTTCCTGCCGCCGACGCCGGTCGAAACCGATAGCCCCGCGCCGCCGGAGACGGATGACACACCGATCGTGATCGTCGGTCCCGATACGGGCCTGCCGGTTGACTCGGGTCCGTGGGACACCAACGTCCCGCCGACGGCGTCGTCGTCGTTGAACCCCGGCGATGTGGTCATCACCGAGGTGATGGCGAACCCGTTGGAGTGCGGCCGCATCGCGACGGGTGCGGAATACGTCGAGGTCTACAACAACACCGACGCCCCGGTCGACCTGCAAGGGCTGACGTTGGCGTCGTCGTTCTACAGCTACACCTTCCCGAGCTCCGTCGTCATCGGCCCGCGCCGGTTGGCGGTGGGGCGTCACGCCACGTCGACGCCTTGCCACGGCTTCACGCCGGACTTCACGTGGACGAGCGTGGTGTTCTCGGATCAAAACGAAGTCGTGACCTTGCGCGTGGGCAGCACGGTGATCGACAGCGTTGATCTCGTGTTCGCCAACGGCTCGGGCGGATGGGCGTGGAACTTGTCGACGAACGCACATGATGCGTCGGCCAACGACACGGCGACATCGTGGTGTCCCTCGATCCCGCTCATCGCCGGGGCCACGGTCGACCGCGGCACGCCGGGTACCGTCAACACGCGGTGCGCCGAGACGGCGACCGGACCGTTCGACACTCCGCTCGCGGGGGAGACGGGCGACACCGAAACGGGCAACTTCGCGGACGTCCCGGTGGGCGTGCCGCTCAGCTCGCTGCAGACCGGTGACCTGATCCTCACCGAGCTACACGTCGATCCGCGCGACTGCTCGGATGTGACGGGTGAATACGTCGAGATCTACAACCGCACCGGGCAGCTGGTGAACCTCGACGGTCTCGTGCTGCGGAGCCTGTCGACGTCGTACACGTTCGACCGCCCGGATGGGCGCTTCGAGATCGGCGCCGGCGAGCACTTGGTGCTCCGTCGCTCCGCTCGGACGCCTTGCTACGACCTGCCCGACGCCGAGACGTACGGGTCGGTCGTTCTCGGCGGCTCGGAATGGCTCGTCGCCATCACCTCGGCGACGCGGGTGTTCGATGCGGTCAACCTCACCGGTTGGGAGATCCCTCCGGGTCGCGCGATGATGCTCGATCCGCTCAAGTACGGCGAGGCCGTGCCACCGGGCTTCAACGACTTCCCGGATCTGATCCCGTACATCCGGACGTACGTCCATGACGACCCGAACGACTGGTGTCCGGCGTACTTCAAGATCCCGGGCGCGGCCGGTGACCGCGGCAACCCTGGGGTCGTCAGCTCGCCGTGCTTGGCCGATGGTGAGCCTGTCCCGTACCCACCGGGCTACATCGCCGACATCGCGGAGCTGGACGGCGGCGAGTTGGTCATCACCGAGTTGATGGTCGCAGGGCGTGACTGCCCGGATCCGGGCGGCGAGTGGATCGAGATCACCAACGTCGCCTCGATTCCGATCGCACTCGATGGCCTCCGCCTCTCGGCCAACGGCGCCGAGGTCCTGATCGAGACGTCGGCGGTGATCTTCCCGGGTGACACGTTCGTCGGTGCCAAGTCGACGCTCGCCACCTGCCAGCCTCGGATCGACGTCGACTTCACCTACAACCTCGTGTCGTTCCCGAACGCGGGCGACGTGGTGCAACTGCGCAACGCCCACAGCGTGATCGACGCGTTCGACTACCGTGGCCGAACGGTCTTTGGCGGGCGGGCGTTGGCCTTGGATCCGGGCGCTTGGACGGCGAGCGCGAACGACGACCTCACCGCTTGGTGCGACGCGTCGGAGACCCTCGTCGGCGCCCGCAACGACAAGGGGACGCCTGGGTCGGTGAACTACACCTGCGCCGGCGGCTCGGGGACGCTCGACGTCCGGGCGATCGAGGAGATCCTCCCCGGTGAGCTCGTCATCACCGAGATGGGCGTGGGCGCTTGTGGGTCGGCGGACCAGTTCATCGAGGTCTACAACACCTCGTCGACGGCCATCGACCTGCAACGGCTGCGGATCACGTCGGGCCTTGATCGTGGGTTGGTGGCCGACATCACGACGGCGGCGATCGTCGAGCCGCAGGGCTACGCGGTCCTGCGCTCGGCCGGCACCTACCGGTGCATGGCGCTCAACGAGGATGCGCGTTGGACCTTCGGCGTCTCGTTCCCCTTCCCGGGGGAGGTACGCCTGCGGGCCGGCACGGTGGATCTCGATGTCATCACGCTGAGCACCCTTGGACCGCTCCCGGTTGGCGAGTCCCTGCAGCTCGTCCCCGGCGTGTTCGACGCCAGCGCCAACGACGACGTCACCAACTGGTGCCCCGCGCAGAACACGTTCGGTGACGATCCGACCAAGGGGACGCCGGGTGAGCCGAACAACTGTGCGCTGGTCGTGGACACCGGCTTCGACACTGGCAGCCTTGGCCCGACGCCGAGCTCGGTGATCCGGTCCTACTCGATCTGGGAGATCACCAACTATGCGCCAGGCGTGACGCTGCAGGGCGAGTTGTACCGGGTGGAAGGTGAGATTCCGTTCGGCCAGCCGATCGAGAACGCGATCTCGGGGACCTGCGCCAAGCAGTGGGCGGTCCAAGCGGTTCCGCCGCTGCTCACCAACCCTGCGACCTGCGTCGGCTGTGCGTTCGCCTTCGAAGTGAGCCGCACGGGCGGGTTCGACGTGCTGCCCTTCCTGTTTGGCGGAACATCCGCGTGCACCAGCGCGTTCGATGCCGTCGGCGGGACGGGCGCGACGTTGCCGAATGTGCGCATCGCGTACTCGCCGGTCGATCAGGTCGTGCTGTGGCAGACCAACGGTCAGTGGTTGCCGTACAGCTACGACATCACGTCGTTCGGCCCCTCGACGCTCGTGTTCGAGCGCGACGCCGTGCCGCCGGTCTACGTGTACTAAGACCCGCCGGGGGTCTGCGCCTGCGGTGCGGGCCCCCGACGACCTTGGTGCAGCCGATCTCGGCGTCGAGGTTGACATCGCGTATGGGTGTGGCAAGATCGCCCACCCGAACACGGGTGGTGTGCGGCCGATGGGGCCGCCGTCGCCCTGGTCGTCGCGATCGCGACGAGGAGTCTTACGATGTCCTTCATCGATACCCGCAGGCGTGTCTCCGAGCGGCTCAACGCCGAGGAAGAGAAGGAGCTGGCGCGGCGCATTCGCTCGGCGGAGAACCGCGCGCGCGAGGCAATCGAGGGCGTCGAGGTCGCGATGGAGATCGTCGACCGAACGCCGGAGCGCATGGAGCGTACGCGCGCCGGTGAGGTCGATCGCCTCGAGGAGGCCGTTGAGGCGGTGTGGCGCATGGCGCGCACGCGCCCTGACCTCAAGACGCGTGCGCGCGCCGGCAAGACCGCGTGGGCCGAAGCCGAGGCCCTCCGCTGGCAGCTCGCGATGTCGGGACGTCGGATCGCGCACGGCGAGGCGCGCAAGCTCGCGGGGCCGTTCATGGACGAGGAAGACCTCGTCCAGGAGGGCTACATCGGTCTGCTGCGCGCCGCGAAACGGTTCGACCCGGATCGCGACATCCGCTTCTCGACCTACGCGCGGTGGTGGGTCCGCGCCCAGATGACGCGCGCCATCGACCACACCGGACGGCCGGTTCGTCTCCCCGGTTGTGCCGTCGAGCAGACGCGCAACCTCCGCAAGGCGATCAAGCGGTTCGAGTCCGCCGGCATCGGGTTCGGCATCGCCGAGCTCGCGGAAGAGGTCGGGATCGACAAGGAGCGCGCGGAGCTGCTGCTGAGCCAGGGCAGCACGATCAGCTTGGAGCAGCCTGTCGACGACGGCCCGCGGCCGCGGTCGTTGGAGCGGTTCCTGTCCGATCAGGATGCCGCGCGCCCCGACGGTGAAGCCATCAACCACCAAGAGCTCGAGCGCATGCACCACGCCTTCGAGATGGTCCTCACCGAGCGTCATCGCTTTGTCCTGACGCGACGCTACGGCCTCAAGGATGGTGAGTTCCGCACCCTCTCCGAGGTGGGCAAGGAGATGGGCCTGAGCCGCGAGCGCGTGCGCCAGATCGAGCGGGAGGCCCTGATCCGGCTGCGCGAACAGTCATCGATCCGCGAGGGCGCGTGAGCCTACGCGCTGGGTGTCGCTCCGCTCTGGCCTGCGGTGCGCTGGCCTGCGGGGACGTGGACGGGGACGGGGCCAAGCCGCCCGACGACACCGCTGTCGTCGATCCGCTGGCCTGCCGGTCCGTCGCGCTCGCACGATCGCAGGGCTTGGTGACGGACAGCCGTGTGGTGGAGGCCTCTGGGCTGACCCGTCGCGGCGGTGGCGGCTGGTGGACCCACAACGACTCGGGCAGCGATGCGGTGGTGTTCGCCCTGTCGGCGAGCGGCGAAGTGGTGGCCGACGTCACGTTGGCTGGTGTCGCGCCGCGCGACATTGAGGACGTGAGCAGCTGGACGCGGCAGGACGGCACCCGCGAGATCGTCGTGGCCGACCTCGGCGACAACGCTAAGAACGAAGATCGCTACGCCCTGTACCGGTTCAACGAGCCGGCCTCGCCGACGCCCGGGACGCGCGTCGAGGTGCGCACGACCGAGGTTGTCTACGACGACGGTGCTTCGCGCGATGTCGAGGCGATGTTCGTTGACCCGTGGGATGGCCGCCCGTGGGTGTTGAGCAAGACCGTGGACGGCATCGTCGAGGCGTTGGTGGGCACCGCGGAGCCGGTCGCGGAGGACGGGTTCCGGCTTCAGACGGTCGTCGACTTCACGGTGCCGCCGTTGAGCGACCACGACCGCCTGGTCACCAGCGCGGAGATGTCGCCAGACGGGCGTTGGTTGGCGGTGCGGACGTACCTGGCCGTCTGGCTGTGGCCGCGGGCACCGGGTGAGACGGTCCCTCAGATGTTGGCCCACACCCCGTGCCCGGTCGACATCGAGACCGAGCCCCAAGGGGAGGCGGTCGGGTTCGACGAGGAGGGGTTCGTCACGCTCAGCGAAGGCGAGCGCGAGCCGCTGTGGCGCTACGCGTGGCGGGACGCGAGGTAGTCGCGCCCCTCGAGCATTGCTTGGATGAATCCGTCGCGGTCGGCGGAGGCCACCTGCGCGCGCAGCTGTTGGACGGCGCCCGTCAGGGCGTCGAGTGCGGCCACGCCGTGGTGGTTGAGCGCTTGGATCTCGAAGTACAGGGCGGGGTTTTCGCGGCTGACGCGGGTCGCGACGCCGAGCTGTGCGGCAAACGTCGAGGACGAGATGCGATCGAGCTGGGGGACCGCGGCCCCGGAGCGTGCGAGGGCTTGGACGAACGCGAGGTTGATCGCGTGGCTCAGTCCGAGGACCCACGCCATGAGCTGGTCGTGGGCGTCGAGGTCGACCGTAGTCACCTCGGCCATCGTGGCGCTGAACAGGCCTGCGGCGAGGGCGTTCGCTTCGGCAACGCCGAGGTCGACGATCAGGACATGGCGTCCCGAGAGGAGGTTGACGTCGGGGCCGAACATCGGGTGGATCGAGGTCACGGCGACGCCAGCGTCGCGGAGCGCGGCGAGGCCTTCCCGAAGGGGCGACTTGAGCGAGGCGACGTCGAGCACGACGCCGGGCGGACGTCGGCCGGCGAGCGCGTGAAGGACGGGGCCGGTGTGCGACAGCGGGGTCGCGGCGACGATGAGGTCGTGGTCGACGGGGCCGTCCTCCCACGACGCACGATGCACGAGGCCCTCGGCGCCGCCGACGGGATCGGCGATCTCGACGTCCCAGCCTTGGTTTGCGAGGAACGTACTCAGCCACCGCCCCATCTTGCCGGCACCGCCGATCACCAGCGCGCGCTTTCCGACACCGGCGGCGGCGTGGCCCACGCGGTCCTGCTCCTGGGCGGAGAGCGACGCCTCGATGAGCTGGAGCAGCAACCGCTCTGCGAGCCCGTCCGGTAAGCCCAACGCTCGCCCTTGGGCGTGCGCCCGATCCAGCACGAGCTTCTCTCGCGAGAAGTCGCGTGTTCCGAGGCCCATCCCACGCTTCGCGCGCCCGATCGAGAGACTGAGCGACTGCCGACGCGCGACGAGCGCCAGGAGCTCAGCGTCGACGTCGGTGAGCGCGTCCCTGAGCGCCTCGAGGGTCTCGCGCTGGGAGGGGGCTGCCACGGCTCACGGTCCGCAGACGGCGGGATCGACAGCGGTGATCGACGCGGGCAACGGCGCCGACGTACCGGCCAGCTGGGTCGCGTCGAACGCGAGGCACGACGTCGCGGGGTCGGCGGCGCACGGGATGCAGGGCAGGTTGAGGTTGCCGAAGAAGCTGCACGCGGCGTCGAGATCGCCGCCAGCCCACAACGCCGCGAGACCTTCGACGGCCACGAGCGTCGAGAACCTTCCGGCCTCGATCGCGGTGCCGTCGGCGGACAGCGCGACGTCGACGGAGAGCGCCTGGAGATCGAAGGTGAGGTCGGCGAAGGGCATCGACACGCGCTCGGCGCGGAGCGAGAGCCACCCTCGGGTCTGCGTGCCGCCTTCGACGTCGAGGGTCCGGCCGCAAGGGTCCTGGTCGCCCTCGGGGGTGGTCAGCGCAAAACGCCACGTGTCGGCGGCGTCGGGCGCGGTCGATGGGACGCCAACGCGCAGCGTCGTCCCAAGATCAGGCAGCAGCCCCGCCAAGGTGCCGAAGCCTGCCGGGCGTGCAAACGAAACGGAGGCGAGATCGATGTCGAACGCCAAGCCCTGCGCCTCGACGTCGATCTGCGTGCCGAGCGTACCGACCGTTGCGCTTCGCGACGACGCGCCGTCGCACGTGGTGGCCGTGAGCGTGAGGGGTTGGCCGTCGGCGATCGGCGCGTCGGGGACGAAGCCGAGGACGGCGCCCGCGCGCCGATACGACACGCCGGGGACGTTCGCCGTGAGTGTCGCGGTGCCATCGTCGGCGCTGAGGACAACCTCGTAAGGACCGGCCTGCGCGACGTCCGATGCGCCATCGTCGAAGGGCCACGACAGCACGGAGACGCCGCACGGCGTCGCCGGGGAGGTGTCCACGGGCTCCTGCGCGTCGGGACCCGCGCAGGCGGCG
>JBEIFN010000056.1:0-9710 GCA_040382435.1 Alphaproteobacteria bacterium | reverse complement strand
CGCGCGCTGTCTATCCTGAGACGCATCCGCCCTCCGAGCGCGCCGAGGCCACGGTGTGGCACGCGATGCACGCGCAGCTCCCCGACGGCTGGACGGTGTGGCACCACCTGCTCGCCGGACGTGGCGCGGCCCTGCGCGAAGGGGACTTCGTGTTCGCGATCCCCGGCCACGGGATCGTCGTGGTCGAGGTCAAAGCCGGCATGCTCGTCCGCCGCGACGGGCGTTGGTACCAAAACGGCCACCTGCTCGACCCGCAACCGGGCGAGCAGGTGTTGCGGTTTCGCAGCTCGTTGATCCACCGCCTGCGGGCGCTCTGCGACCACATGCCCGAGATCACCGTCGCGCTGTGCTTCCCCGAGACCTCCTCGCGCACCGTCGACGAGGCGGGCGCGAACGTCGTGCTCTTTCAGGAGGATCTCGAGTGGTTCGGGGTCGGCGGGCACAAGCGTCTCCTCGGCGCGTTCTCCGGCACGTTTCGGTCTCCCACGACCGACGCTTGGAAGGTTGCGTTGCACCGCATGTGGGGCCCCGACTGGCTGCCGACGCGGCCGTTCCTTGGGCGTCTGGAGGCCGCCGATCAGGCGTGGCGTCAGCTCACTGACGAGCAGGCGACGTTGGTTCGCTGCCTCGATCGCAGCCACCGCCTCGCGGTCCAGGGGCCACCGGGAAGTGGCAAGAGCTTCCTCGTCATGACGCTCGCGCAGCGGTTCCAGGACGCGGGCGAACAGACGTTGGTCCTCACGTTCACCCGTGCGATCGCCGCCGAGATGCGCGCGGTGGGCCTGCAGACGGTCGACACCGTGCGCGACCTCGCGCTGCGCTGCGCGCGCGTTTGGGGCCTCGCGCCCGCGTCCTCGCCAAGCACGTGGACGTCGGACGCTTGGACGGAGATGCTGCGCGCGGTCGTCGCGCACGCGCGGCAAGGCGAGGGCATGCCGGCGGTGGACGTCGTGTTGATCGACGAGGCGCAGGACTTCGGCCCCGACGACTGGGCGGTCGTCGGAGCGCTCGTCGGCGACCGGGCCCGCCTGTGGATCTTCTCCGACGAACGCCAGCGGTCGCTCGTCCATCCCGAGGACGCCGAGCCGCCGCCCGGCTTGCGACCGACGGCGACGTTCCGGTTGCATGGGGCGCATCGCACGCCGACCCGCCTGTTCCGTCTCGCCGAGCGCGTCGTCGCCGCGCCGGAGGCGTGGATCGAAGACGCCGATCTCGTGGGCCTCGACGAGGATCTCTCCGTGGTGCCGCTCCCGCGGGGCGCGTCGGACGCGGTGCGCGAGGCGGCCCTCGACGGTGCGATTCGAGCGGTGCTCGCTCAGCCCGATGTCACCCCCGACGATGTCGCGATCGTCTCGCTGGGCTCGGTGAAGCGCAACCGCCTGCCCGAGCCGGGCGCGACGGTGGGCGGCGTCGAGACCCGCCGTGCCGACGACCCCCCGCGCGCCGGTGCGCTGGTCTGCGACACCGTGCTTCGGATGAAGGGGCTCGAACGTCCCTACATCGTCCTGATCGACTTCGATCTGACCCACCCCCGTCAACGCGCCCCCGCGGCCTACATCGCGCTGACGCGGGCGTCCCACCACGCGGTCGCCCTGGGCGCCCCCGGCGACGTGGAGGGGGCGCTCGGGCGGATGTTTGGGGGGTGAGACCGCCTCCTATGAGGCCGCAGGCTTTCCCTCGATCAACCAGACCAAGATGCGATGCACGTGCGCCGCGCTCGCCTCGGTGATCGATGGGCTCTCGAGCACTGAGGGCTGGAAGCTGAAGCCTCCGGGCAAGCCGGAGGCCGCGATGAACCCGACCGTGAAGCGCTTGTTGAACACGTCGTAGGTTCGGCCGGCGAGGAGTCCAACGCCAACCCCTGCAAGCAGGATCCGGCCCAACAGCACGGCGGTCAGCCAAGGCCGTTGGAACGCGTAGCGGACCGACGTCAGCTTGGAGATCGGGGTCACGCGCTCGAACCTCCCCGACCGTGAGGTGGACGCGACCACAACCGAGCGTTCACGGATTTCGACGGTGGTCGTTGCTTCGGCGTGGGGATTCGCCAACAATCAAATCCACAATTCAGCTTATCGACCCGCGATGCGGACATATGCGCCCTGTTCGTCGGGGTAGGTGCCGTCTTCGAAGATGCGACGACAAGGGCCATCGAGTTCTGCAAACGCGCGGGGCAGGTTGTGAACGCCGTCGACGTCGTGGCGGCCAGCGGGCGGGCGCGTCTCAGGCGCGGTGCGTCGGCCTCGTCCGACGGGAGAGTGTCGACGGGGAGCAGGGCATGCAGCGTTGGAGGCTTCGAAGTCCGTTCCGCGTCGGCTTGTCGCGTCGGCCGTCAATCCATCCAATCGCCTACCGATATGGCGTAGCCATCGCCGCGACGTTCTAGGCCATAGGCAGTCCCTTTCGAGGGCACGATCACGAAGAGCGTTCCCGCGCTGACATCTACCCGTAACTCGGGGCGGCCCGGGTAGATCTCCGTCGTCGTTTGCGCTTGCGCGGAGCGCCAAAGCGCCTCGAGAGGGAGTGCACGCGCTCTCGGTGGAACGCCTGAGATCTCGAGGAAGCGTGCGAGCGCCCGGTCCCACGAGGGATCGTCAGTCTCGATCGAGGAGGAGGCCACGCAACCTCCATCATCGTGGACGTAGCGGCTGCCGTCGGCCAACTCGTACTTCTGGCATTGCCAGTCGGCTACCGGGCTGCCGTCGTCGTCGCAGAATGCCGCCGATATGTCGGCGGTGACTCCCTGTTGAAGCGCGTAGCGCTCCAGCGGCTGAACGTTGGCGTCCAGGGCTTTGACGTCGAAGGTGTCTTGGTGACGAACGCCGCCAACGCGGGCGGTGATCGTGACCTTGCCGGGTGACCGGGGCCACAGAATGCCGTTGGCGTCGATGGTTGCGATGTCGGGACGGCTGCTGGTCCACGTCGCTTGGGGCGGTCGGCCCACCTGGTCCCAAGGCACGAGCAGGCGGTGTGGCAGACCCACGATGAGTCGGGCGTAAGCCTGAAAGACGGTTTCGCGCGCGAGGTCGTTGGCGTCGGCTCTGGGTTCTGCGTCGGAGGTGGCAGGTGCCGCCGTGGCCAACAGAACGGCGCTCGCGCTTGGCGCAGTCGTCACCACCGCCGACCGTGGGGCCGCAGGAGAAGGTGAGGGGCTGACGCGCACGGGGTCAGCGGCCGCCGGGACGTCGCGGGTGTCGTCGCGGGGCGCGAAGGCGGCGCAACCGTGGAGCGAGGTCGAGATGCAGAGGAACACGGCGGAACGGCGGCGCATCCAAACTCCAGGGCCTGCGAAGGGTCGGGCGATGGACCCACGCCAACGCGACAGGTCGATCGATGCTGCCATCTCGACCGATGATGCCACAGACGCTTGCACGGCGGGCGGCATTCCGTCCGTGCCCCGTCTTTCTGGATCGAACGGGTGACACCGTCGTAGATGCTGACGTGGGTGTGCAGGAGCGTTGGCGGTCGCGCTATCTGAAACACGACGCAGACCGGCAGCGGAGGGTGCATCGGGCGCATGTTACACGTTGGCGCTGTGGGAGGGCGTAGCATGCGCTGGTGGGTCGTGGAGATCCTGTGGCTCTGTTTCGCGCCCTCCACGGCTTGGGCGCAGACGCGGGAGCGGCTGCTCGTGCTGCAGTTCAGTGCCGACAGCCCGCGTGTGATGGTCGAGTCGTTGCAGGTCGTCGCCGAGCAGGTGCGCGGTGCCGTTGCGCGGAACGTTCGAAGTGATGTTTCGCTGGTAACGGTGGAAGCGTCGCTCGCGCTTGAGCAGGCGTTCGGCGCCGCGTGTACGGCCGAGGAGGCTTGTCCCGTGCGGATCGCGCAGGCTGGCGGGGCCGCATACGTGATTTCTGGCGTGGTGCGCCCGTTCGACGACGGGGATCTGATCCTCGCGCTTCGCCTTGAGGACGCGCGGACGGGCACGCTCCTCGCCTCGCGACAGGGGCGCGCGGAGGACATGGAAGGTCTGCTCGGTCAAGTGGATCTCTGGGCGCGGCAGCTCCTGCTCGACGCGAAGATGGCGTCGCCGACCGACAGGGTGGCCGTCGCGTCGATGCCATCGAGTGCGCCGCCCAAGGCGGTCGAACCTCCACGCGGGCCTGTGGGCCCTGATCTCGTTGAGGTGATGCCAGGCCTACGGTTGCGTCGGGTGGGTCCAGCGACATTCGTGATGGGCTCCCCCGAGACCGACCCAGGGCGGGGCGCGGACGAGCGCCAACATGCCGTCACGCTGTCCTCCGCGTACTACGTGATGGACACTGAAGTGTCCTGTGGGCTCTGGTCGATGGTCATGGGGCACTCCGCGGGTTCGAAGTGTCGAGATCCATCGCTCCCCTGGGTCGGTTTCACGCCGGAGAGCGCGGAGGCGTTCGTGGACGAGGTGCGGTCCACGACCGGGATCGCGCTGCGTCTCCCCACCGAGGCCGAGTGGGAGTACGCCGCCCGGGGCCCCGGCCTGCGCACACGGTACGCCGGCGGGGACGATCCACACCGGGTCGGGCGTGTCGAGTCTGCGGCGCGGGGGCCATCATCCCAGTTTCTACCGAATGGATTCGGCCTGTATGACATGACGGGAAACGTCAGCGAACTGACGGCAGACGCGTATGTGCGCGACCTGGGGGAAGGGCCGCTCGTCGATCCTAGGTACCCCGCTTCATCGGGCGCGCCGCGCGTCGTTCGCGGTTGTAGCTACAGCGACGCCGTCACGGCCTGCCGTGTCACCAACCGCGTCTCGTCCAGCCAGTGGGAGGGGGAGGACATCGGCCTTCGCTTGGTCGTTTCGGACTCGCCCACCCTTCAAGCGTGGAGGCCGTCTCCGGCGGGGACCGCGACCACGGCTGCGGCACCGGTACCGGTCGTGCCTCTTGGCGGGGCCGCCGTATCGCGGCGCGCAGAGGTGGCGGGCGTCCCCGCGGACGTCGGCGCGCTGTTCCAGCAACTCTCGACGTTGTGTGCACCGGGGCCGGCACTCACGGCGGTTCTGCAGGCCGTGCGGTCGTCGCCTCGCTGTACGGACGCCGCGTTTGGCATCCCCCCAGCGCCGGCAACGGGCGGCACCGCCGTTTGGGGGCGGCCGAGCCTCGACGGTTCGGAGTCGGGCGCGGTGGTTGTTGCGGTCCCGCTCGTGAACGCCGTGTGGGACGGCCAGGACGTGACGCGCGTTCGTGTCTGGCGCAGCTGTTCTACGGGGGAGAGGTCGGTGGAGGTCTGGGTGTCGACGTCGGTCGACGCGGCGAGGAAGCGCTGGCCTGCCGTGTCATGTGTCGGCGACGCGTGCGACGACAGCATCCCGCGGTGGTTCGCCCGAGAGGGGCAGGCGGTTTTGCAGTGCAAGCAGGTGGTGACCGACGGGCGCTAGGGCGTCGGCGGCGGCGAAATGCGGCCGTCGGCGGCAAAGCGCGGCGCCGTGGGCCCAAAGTCTTGCGCCGACAATTTCGCCATCAGTGCTGCGGCCGTACCCGTCGGATCCGGGACGGGGCCGCCGTCGCCGGATTGCCGAGCGGACAGGATCTGGCCTTCTGTCCACCGGCCCTCGACGTCGAGCGTCACGTCGAGCACCGGCGCGAGTCCGAGCGGACCGGAGAGGTTGAACTCTCGCCAAGTTGCGAAATTACCAAGGCTATACGCCACGAGATGCCCGTTCACGGACTCCAGGCCGCGGGGGACGTGCGGACCGTGTCCCACCACGAGATCCGCTCCGGCCTCGATGACCGTCCGGGCGAACGCGCGTAGATGACCGCGGGCTTCGCCGTGGAACCATTCCATCTCGTCGGGCACGTGGGTGCGGTCGGAGCCCTCAGCCCCGCCATGGAAGCTTACCAGGGTCCACGTATGAGTCGCGGCGGCTTGCGCCACGAGCCGTGCTGCCGCCGCTGGATCGTTGAGGTTGTTGCACTCGGGGTTGGCGTGGAAGGCAACAACAGCCACCCGGGCCCCTTGCACGTCGACGGTGGCCACAGTGCCTGGCGGACCCGACCATGCGATGCCGGAGGCATCCAGCGTCGTTTCGGTCGTCCTTCGGCAGGCCTCGCCGTAGTCACCGCTGTGGTTGTTCGCCGTGCTGACGACGTCGATGCCTGCGGCTTGCAAGTGAAGCGCGTAGCGTTCCGGGCTCCGGAACGCGTAGCACGCCGTCGACGAGGGCCCGCATTTGGTGGTGATGCCCTCGTCGCATAGCGGGCCTTCGAGGTTCGCGAAGGTGACGTCGGCGTCGCGCAACCATGTGGTGACCGGCTGCAACAACCCGGCCGCGTCGTCTTCCGCGAGATGCCCCGCGGGCACCAACGTACCGAGCATCACATCGCCGATGGCCCGCACCCGAAGCTGGGTGGGTGGCTTGGGTGGCGTGCGCACCGGAGGCGGGTTCCGTCGCTCTGCGACGGGCGGGGACGGGCGCTGCAGCACCTTCGGCGCGGCCGTCGCAAAGGTGGGGCCAAAGATAGCCCACGCGCCCACGCCGGCCATCGCTGGCGTCGCGACGGCCATCCAAAAGGTCCGGCGCTGGCTCATTGGTCGGTTTCCTTGTCTGCCGGAGAGGCCGCTGGCGGTTCCGCGGGTGACGGGGGCGCTGGCGGCGCTGTGGGAGGCGCGTCGGCGGGCGGGACGCTGGGGTCCTCGGGCTCGCCTTCGGGCACCGCGGGTGCGGCCGGCGGCGCCGGGCGGGGGGGCGGCGAGAGTGCCGGTGCGTTCCGGCGTTCGTTCGGCGGCTTCGGGCTCGCTGCCGGGGGTTGGACGCGTGGGGAAGGAGCCGGTCCCGGCTCGCCGGCCCGTGGATCGTCGACGTTGGCGCACCTCGGGTCGACGCCTGCGACGAAGCGTTGGATAGGGTCGAGTGCCTCCACGACTTCATCGCCTTCAAACCCCGAAAGGCTCGTGGCGGGGACCCGGGCGACGAACGCGGCGAGGCGGCCCTGCGCCTGCGGCATGTACGACCAGTGCCAAGGCTCGGCGTCGTAGCCCCGCGATGCCGCGTGTGAGGCCTCCGTGTAGACTTGGCAAAACCCAAAGTTCGCGGCGTTGGCGGACAGCCACGCGTAGATGGCGCGTCCTTCGGCCTCCTCGAAGTACGAGGGCTCGACGCTGTTCAGGTCGATGTCGGTGCCCCAATGGTGCCGGGATGTCCCGGGGAGTGCGCTGGTTCGGAGGATCGCTTCGGCACGCTCGGTGGGCGACAGCGCGGCCAGAGCCTCGCTGTTCCATTTGCGTTCCCAGATGGCGCGTTGGTGATCGAACGATCGATGGCCTGACACGACGATGAGCTGGAGGCCGTCGCGGGCTGCGGCGGCCCGCATCCGTTCGAAGGCGGCGAGGGTTGAGGCTTCCAGACGTGTCGGCTTGTTCGTGTGCGCTTCTTCGATCGCGACGAGCTGCAGCTCCGACACAGAAGCCCGCCCCACGAGCGCCTCAGCGGACGTGTCGAACGCGGGGTTCGCGCGTTCGAGCACGGTTGCTGACGGCGTCAGGCGCGGCGTGGGCTCGTGATCGGCGTCTGGTGCCTCGGATCCAACCACACAGACGGCGAGCGTCGCCCCGCCGAGGGCTGCCATCGTCAGGGCTGCCACCACGTCGCGTACAGCGCTGCTCTGGCTCCGGCCGGGAATGGGCCGGCGAACCGCGGTCATCGAATTTCTTCGACGAACTCGCCGAAGATCCAGCCGACATTGCCAAGCTCCGTGCGGACCCGGTACCACACTTCGCCACCGATCCAGTCGAGGTGTTGTGCGTCGATCTGGGCGGCACCGAGCGTACGGCCCCTCTTGAAGCTGATCCGGTACGCGTTGTCGTTGATCATCTCCTCGACGGCGACCGCCTTGCCTGCTTCGAGCGTGAACGCGACGGCGCGGCCCGATGGGTCGTAGAAGGTCGTGGGCACGCGAAGCTTGGCCTCGTTGCCGTTGCCGGTGGGGATCTGTTGCCCGAGGATGTCGACGGTGGTGCCGCGCGACAGCGCGCCCATCGAGCGCTCCTGCGTGGAGGGCCCTTGTCGAAGCAGGACGTTGGACCCGGTGACGCGGCCGCGCCGTCCGACGGCCCGCGCGGTTGCCGCCGGCGCCGTCGAGGCGGCGTCGAGAACGGCGGCGCCTTGCTGCGGTGGGGCCTCAACCGCGTCGGTTGGTGGGCGCAAAGCGACAACCATCGCAGCCATCACGGTGAGGCCGAGGACCGCGAGAGCGACGTAAGCGCTCGCACCCAAACGCGTCGAGGACGGCGTTGGCGAGGGCCCGCTGCCGGGCAACGGGGACCCGCCGGCAGGGGCCGGCGCATGCGTGCCATGCGCGATGGTCGTCAGGCAGTGGGCTGCCTCGTGGAGCGCAGGCAGCGAGGGTGGCCCGGGCTGCGCAAGCAGGGCGTCGAAGCGTTGGGCGGAAGCGTGCGCGGTCGCCGGCAGCGTTCCGCGTCCGACCAACAGGGCGATGCGGTCCGCGGGGGGCCGCGTGGTGTCGTGGTCTCCGAGCTGCAGCAGCATCGAGGCCAGCGCTTGCTGCAACGCGACCGCTGCCGCAGGGAAGTCGCCGGCGTCGCGAGAGGACACGGCCAGGACGACGGCGTGCCGCGCCGCGGGGAGGTGACTCAACGCGCTAATAAGGAGTTCCAGGGGATCCATCTAGGTCTCCATGGGGGTCAATGGGACGGATTTCAGCAGCTACAACCCCACAAGATGCTCGCAGCGTCGGGCGTGAGTTTGAGTTCCCAGTTGCAGAAGTCGTAGGGCTCGGATTCGACGGACACGCCCGTCGGATGCACGCGGAGACCGACCCGTTGGTGGTCTCCCACACCACCAACGGGCAGCTCGAACTCGCGCTCCGTGGTGGTGTTCGATGCCACCGCGCTTCGGAGGAGCGCCTCGAGATCGAGCGCGGCGACCTCCGCGGGGAGGTTGGTGCAGGCGCGGAGGTGCTGCAGGGCCTTCGTCGCGTCGGCGCCGGGGAGGGTCAGTTCCTCAGATTTCACGCCGATGCCGTTGCCGGCTCCTTCTTCGTACACGCCACCCCCCACGAGCTTCCAGCGCTTTGTGCAGACATCTCCGAGGTCGGCACCATCGGGGTCGGCGCAGCCGGATGTCTTGGGCTTTCCGAGACGGCCGATGCTGTCGGCAAGGGAACCCAACGTGCATCCCTCGGTCTCGGCCTGCGTGGCAGTGGCCGAGGGCGTCTTGGCGGTCGGCACGATCTGCGCACCGGCGGCGTGTTGGTTCGCGGCCGGCGCAGGGGCTGTGAAACCCGAGGCGTGCAACGTCGCCTCTCCCACAGCGGGCAGGCTTGTGTTTGCCGACGAGGACGCTCGCCCAGCGGTGTTGCGCGTGACGACAACCTGCAGGGTGGCGCCGCCGATCACCAACGACAGGACGCTCGCCAGCGCGGTGATCCAATGTGTTCGCGTGTTCACGTTGCCTCCGGCATCCGTTCACGGTGCCGGCATACTGTACCACATGTTGGCGTTGCGGTTGGAAGATCTAGATCTTTCCCGAAAAGATCAAGACAATCGTAGCTACTCTTCGCTCAAGGCTTCGGCCGGCATCAACCCGCCAAAGATCCAGCCCTCCGCGCCCTGCGAGGTGCGGACGAGGACCCATGATTGCGCCTCGAAGTTCACCAGTTTCGTGTCGGACACCTTGATCGGCGCGCTGCTGGGATCGTTGGCGTAGCGCACCAAAGACGTCTGGTTGTCGAAGTGGCGCAACACTTTGACCACGGTGAAGGCGCCGACCT
>JBEIFN010000055.1:0-9716 GCA_040382435.1 Alphaproteobacteria bacterium | reverse complement strand
CTGGGACGTCGACCCGTCGTTCGTCGAGCCCTACCGTGCGATCTGCCGGTGGGAAATGGACAAGGTCGCAGCGATCCTCGCGACGCTCGACGCATTCCCGACCTGCGACGGCGGGCGCCTCCTCGATCGGACGATGGTCGCCGTCGTCGCCGGGATGTCGGATCCGATGGTCCACGCCGAGTACGACCTGCCCGTCGCCATCGTCGGAGGGCGAGACCTCGGTGTCCGTGGCAATCGGGTCCTCGACGTCCCTGAGGCGTCCATCGGGCGGCTGCACCTCGCGCTCCTGGAGCGCCTCGGCGTGTCGATGTCGAGCTTTGGGTCGGACGCGACCACGCCGCTTCGCCTCGGCTAGGCAGCGTTGCCGGCGTCCGGTGGGCCGCTATGCCTACTCTACGTAGCCCAGTTCGCGGAGCAGGCCTTCGAGCTCGCCCTGGGCGTCGGTGGCGATCGCCTCGCCCAAGGGCGCGACCGCCCAAGCGTCGGTGACCTCGACGCGCGCATCGCCGTCACGGGGCCCGGCGGCGACCTTTCGACCTCGCGCGGCGTCCCATCCGGTGGACGGCCCGAAGGAGCCGGTGTGGGTACCGCGCACGCGGACCTCGACGCCGACCAACGTCGCGAGGGGAGCGCGCGGAACGACGTAGACCGCGGCGGGGAGCGCGCGATCGCTGGGGGCGGTGACGCGGACCGTGTCGCCTTGCTGGGTGATGACAACGCCCTCGGACAGCGAACGAGGGTCGTACGCCGGCCAAACCTCCGCGACCCCGCCGGGCACGCGCAACGTCGCCTCGTCGGCCTGTTCGTCGCGGCCTGCTGGGAGGGTGACGCGCAGCGCGCGCACCACGGGCGCCCCGAGAGCGGCGCTCAGAGCTGCGGCCCGTTCGGGGTTGGTTACGTCGCGCGGGGTCGCCTCACCGGGGTCGGCGCGCAGGTCGACCTCGCGGTCGCGTCCGTCGCGCGTCCACCACTTGAGGTCGCCCGAAACGAAGCCCCAACCGTCGTCCCCGTACAGGGGCCGACCGAAGGTCCTTGTTCTGCCTGTGATGTCGGAGGCCTCGTCGCCGAAGAGGAGCGGGACCAGACTATGGCCGAGCGGTGCTGCCGCGTCGCAGCCGGCCAGATCGAGCAGTGTCGGTGTGAGGTCGGCGAGTGAGACGGGTGCCCCGTCGCCCCCCGCAGGAAGCCGGGGGTCGTAGAGGAGCAAGGGCACCCGCAGCAGCTCGTCGCCGAACGCGTGTCCGTGCTCGAAGCCGCCGTGGTCCCAAAATTCCTCGCCGTGGTCGCTGAACACCACGACGGTCACGTCCGCGCCGAGTGCGGTCAACAAGCGCGCGATCTCGTCGTCGAGGAAGGCGAGCTGCTCGGCGTATCGGGCGCGCACGTGCTGTCGGATCGCGTCGAATTCGGCCGCGTCGGGGCTGAGCCGATCCAGCCGCGCCTTGCTGAGCTCCTTGAGGGTCTCAGGCGGTGCACCGGCGAACAGGCCGTCGTAGCGGTCGGGCGCGCGGTACGGCAGGTGGGCTTCCATGAACTGCAACCACAGGAACACGTCGCGGTCGGGGTTCTTGGCGAGCGTGGCGAGTGCGGCGTCGACGGTCTTGTCGGCCTGCTGCAGATGGTGGAAGCTGTAATGCCCGAACCCGCGGTGGCCCTCGAACGCGGGCGACAGGAAGGCGTTGGCGACGATGCCCTCGGTCACCCAGCCCGCCTCCGCGAGGCGCGCCGGCAGCGTCCGCGTCGTCCTCCAAGCCTCGGGCTCCGCCCCGGTGAGCGCCGTGCGCGCGCTAGGCAGCGTCCACGGGGCCACCGTTCGGGCATCGTCGAAGCGCATCGCCGCCTTCGCCCAAGCGTCGAGCTTCGGCGTCGCGGGGAAGGCGGGCTTGCCGTACGCCCCGAGCGCATCGCGTCGGACAGTGTCGAGGAACAACGCAACGATTCGCCGCGGCCGCGCGGAGGGAACGATTACGGCCGGCTCGGCGAGGAACACGTGGTCGGCGACCGAAGAGGTGCCGGGTGAGGTGGAGATCGCGAGCTGAACGGTCTGGCCCGCCCAGGCCGCGAGGGAGGCTTCGACGCGCGTCGCCGCGCCGACGCGGATCGCCGTCGTCGAGACCGTGGTTTCTTGTTGGGCTGATCGGACACGGACCGAAACGTCGGCTCCATCCGATGCGTGCAACCGCAGGGCGCCCTGCATCAGCGACGCCTCGAACCGGAGCGTCGCTGCGCCGGGCGGCACGGCCACCGTCCACGTCGCGGTGGCGGGTGCGGGCAGGTACACGCCGCGATGCGCTTCATTGTTGACGACGACGTCCCGCAACGCGAACGCCGTGGGCGACAGACCGCTCGTCGACAGATGCAGCCCGCGCTCCGCGACGGCCGCCCGCGGGAACGTGACCGAGACCATGGGCGGCGTGTCTGCGGCGTCCTCTGCCCGCCGGATCCACAGCGTGTCGGCGTCATAGCCCCACGAACCGGGCTTCCCCGCGAGGCGGTCGAACGGCAAGGGCTGTCCGTTGACCGATACCTCCATGCCCGGCGGCGCGAAGAAGCCGAACGTCCGCGCGCCGGTCTGCGGGGTCGCGACGAGGGACGGGTCGAACGGCAGCGGCCAGCCCACCACGGGGCCCTTGGTCGTGGTGGGGGTGCCGAGCCGGAACGTCTCGGTGATGCTCGCGCCCGCCGGCAAGCTTGACGGGGGCAGATCGAGGACGAGGCCCTCACCGGTCCTCGCGAGCGCCACCGCGCCGGTGGCCACGGGCACGGGACGCTCGGCGGTCCGGCTCACCGGAGGCACGTGCGACGCGCTCGGCGCGCCTGTGCAGGCCCACAACGTCAACGCCAGCCAAGCTCCCCGCATGCGCACTCCGCCGCGGTCTGTATCGCGCGCTGCCGTCCGCCGCGCACATCGAACGTCCGTCGCCGACCGGTTACGCCGTGCTCGGAGCGTCGATGCGCCTCATCGTCCCCATGGCTGGCCTCGGCGAGCGGTTCCAGCGCGCGGGGTACCGTCTGCCCAAGCCGCTGATCCCCGTGTTGGGCCAGCCGATGATCTCTCGCGTCCTCGCTCGGTTTCGTGGGATGGACGAGGCGTTGCTGATCGTCCGCGACGACGTGTTCGACGCCCACCGCGCCGCCTTTGCGGAGGTCGCCGCGGCCGCCCCGATGACGGTTCGCTACGCCGCTGTCGCGCCGCACCGGCTGGGTCCTGTCCATTCGCTTCGCCTTGCGGCAGACCACCTCGACGATCGACCGAGCGTCGTGACGATGTGCGACCAAGACGCCCCGTTCGACCTCGATGCGTTCCGTTCCTGGTTCGGCGCCTGGGACGCGGCCGTGGTGGTGTACCGAGGGTGGCACCCCCACCGCGAGGGGGCTCCGCCGTATGCCCACGCGCTCGCCGACGGCTCCGAAGTGCGAGAAGTGCGTGAAAAGGGCTGCTTTACGGACGATCCTGTCGCCAACCTCGAACCCTGCAGCAATGGTGTCTATGCCTTTCGACGCGGTACGGACGTGCTGGCGCTGGCGGCGGCCCTCGGCGACGAGGATCGGATCGGGGGTGAGCACTACGTGAGCCAACTCTGCGACCGCGCCGCGAGGCAGGGCCGGCGCGTGGGGTTGTGGGAGACCGACCTGTTCGCGCAGTGGGGAACCCCGGAGGATCTGGAACGGTACGAGGCCCTCGCGGCCACGTTTCGCGCACGCACGCGCGGTGTGTCGCGGTCTTCGCGCCCGCATCGGCCGGGCGTCACGGTGCTGCCGATGGCAGGGTTCGGGAGTCGCTTCGACGCGCTCGGCCTGCCTTGGCCCAAAGCCGCGATCCCCGTGGGCGGGGCGCCGATGGCGGTGGCTGCGCTGGCCGACCTCCCCGCCACCCCGGCGACGATCGTCGTCCTGCGAGACGCGCTGCCTGGGCGCGAGGCGCTTGAAGCCGCTGTGGCGCGCGCGGTCTCTGGTTGCTCGTTCGTGCGCCTGGACGCTCCGACCGCCGGACAAGCCGTCACGGTCCTCCACGCGATCGACGACCTCGACGACGAGGCCCCGGTCGCCATCGGGGTGTGCGACACCGGCTTCGATGTCGATCCGGAAGCGTTGGACCGCGCCGTCGCCGCGCATGACGTGGTCGCGTTCACGCTCGCCGACGCCCCGGGCGCTCGCCGCGACCCACGGGCGTATGGCTGGTTGGTGCTCGACGAGGCGGGTCGGGTGGTCGACGTCCGCGTCAAGGAGGCGCCTCCCGACGGAGCGCGTGCGCAGCCGTTCGCGGGCGTTGTCTTCGCGCGCCGCACCGGGCCGCTCCGCGCGGCACTGCGGGCGTTGGTGGCACGCGACGGACGCGTCCGCGGTGAGCTGTACCTCGACAGCTCGCTGAACGACCTGCTCGCGGCAGGGGGCTCGGTGGCCGCCTTTCCCGTGGATGCGGCCCACCTGTGGGGGACGCCCGTGGACCTCGCCACGTGGTGGTACGCCGCCGCTTGGTGGACCCGGATGGCCCCCGATGTGTACGATGCTGCGGAGGACCCGCGGCTCTCGCGCCATGCCGCGCGCTGGCTCGCCCAGGGGTCGTTGCCCAACTCGCTCCACGGCTGGGTCCTCGGGCCCACGGAGTCGCCATGAAGTCCCTCGCACTCGTCATCCCTTGCTACAACGAAGCAGCCGGCTTGGAGGCCCTCGTTCAGCGCTGCGTCGAGGTGTTCGCCGGCCGTGACGACGTCGAGGTGATCCTCGTCGATAACGGTTCGACCGACGACACGCCGGCGCGGCTGCCCGATCTCATCGCCCCGCACGCGTTCCTCCGCACCGTGCGCGTCGAGGTCAACCAAGGCTACGGGCACGGCATCCTCACGGGTTTGCGCGCCGCCGACGCCCACCTGCTCGCGTGGACCCACGCCGACCTGCAAACCGACCCACAGGACGCCCTGGTGGGCCTCGCCAAATTCCAGGCCGCCGCCGAACCCGACCGGTTGTTCGTCAAAGGGAACCGCTACGGGCGTCCGCTCGCCGATCGCGTGTTCACGTGGGGCATGGCGGCGTTCGAGACGGCGCTGCTCGGTGCGCGCTTGTGGGACATCAACGCGCAGCCGACGATGTTCTCGGCGTCGTTCTTCCGCACCTGGGACGACGAGGCGCCCGGAGACTTCAGCCTCGACCTCTACGCCTACCACCGTGCCGTGCGCGACGGCCTGCGCGTCGAACGGTTCCCGGTTCACTTCGGACCGCGGTTTCACGGCCTGAGTCGCTGGAACGTCCACTGGACCTCCCGGGCCAAGTTCATCCGTCGAACCGTGGATTTTAGCCTCGCGCTTCGTGCACGCGAGCGGTCGGGTCGATGATCGTCGTCCGCCATCGCCGGAACACGTCCGCGATGCTCGCTGCAACCGATCCCGCCGACGGCGCCGAGATCGACCTGCGCTGGCGCGACGGGCGTCTCGTGCTCGCCCACGATCCCGGCGAGGACGGCGAGCCGTTCGAGGCGTGGTTGCAGGGTTGGCGGCACCGCCTTCTCGTCGCCAACACCAAGGAGGAGGGCATCGTCGGTCGCGTGTTGGAGACGCTCGACCGGCACGGCGTCACCGCCTTCGTGCTCGGTCCCGACCCCGGGGAGGCGTTGCCGTTCTGGCGGGCGGGTGATCGGCGCATCGCCGTGCGCGTCAGCGAGATCCACCCGCCCGCGATGGCGCTGGGCCTCGCGAGGTACGTCGACTGGGCCTGGGTGGACAGCTTCGACGACCTCTCGCTCGACGCCGCCGACCACCGCGCGCTGAAGGTTGCGGGCCTGCGCACGTGCCTCGTCTCGCCCGAGCTCTACGGCCGTGACACGCCGATCGACCGCTTTCGCGCGCGTGCGGGCCGAGACTGGGACGCCGTCTGTGCACGGGACGTCGCCGCGTGGCGGTAGGTCGCGCCTACCGGGTTAGTCGGGCCGGGTGAGGGTGGACCATGGCGCGCTTGTTTCTGATTGACGGCAGCAACCAAGCGTTTCGTGCGCACTTCGCGCTCCCACCGCGTCACACCGCGGACGGGTTCCCTACGCGCGTGCTGTATGGGTTCACGCAGCTCATCCACAAGCTCCGGACGACGTGGCAGCCGGATTACGTGGCCTTCGCCTTCGACAAGGGCGCGACGTTCCGCAACGACCTGTTCGCCGACTACAAGGGCCACCGCCCGGAGATGCCCGAGGATTTGCGTCAGCAATGGCCGCACCTCACCACGTTGATCGAAGCCCTTGGCTACCGCGCGTTCACGGTCGCTGGGTTCGAGGCCGACGACGTCCTCGGGACGTTCGCCACCCGGTTCGCCCGGCAACGCGACGATCTTGAGGTCTACATCGTGACGTCCGACAAAGACTTCGGGCAGCTGGTCAACGACCAGATCCAGATCCTCAACGACAGCAAGGGTGAGGTCGTCGACTACGCGGGCGTTGTCGAACGGTGGGGCGTTCCTCCCGAACGCGTGATCGACCTGCTCGCGCTGTGCGGCGACGCGTCCGACAACATCCCGGGCGTGACCAAGGTCGGGGAGAAGACCGCCGCCAAGCTGATCCAAGAGCACGGCGCCCTCGAACAGATCCTGGCGGCAGCGGCGGAGGGGCGCGTCAAGGGCGCGGTGGGCCAGCGGCTCGTCGAGGAGGCCGACGTCGCGCGCCTGTCCTACACGTTGGCGACCATCCACACCGAAGTCCCGCTGCCCGAGACGTTGGAGGACCTCGCCCCGCGCGCCTTCGACGTCGACGCTGCCGCGGCGCTGTTCGACGGGTGGGAGTTTGGCGCCGTGGCCCGACGGCTGCTCGGCGAACGAGCGAGCGGCAAGGTCGTCGCGGCCGATGTCGAGCGCGCAACGCCGGATGAGGCCCGCAAGCAATGGTTGGCGGGGCGACGTCCGGTGATGGCGCCCGTCTACACCGAGGACGGGACCTTGCGTGGGTTCGCGGCTGCGGGTGCGGACCTGCCGGCCGCCTGGGTCCCCACGGGGGATCTGTTCTCTCGGGCGGCGATCCTCGACGGGCTGGCGGACCCGTCGTTGCCCAAGGTCGTGCCACACGCCAAACCTCTGGTGCGGGCGCTTCTGCGGGAAGGCCGAGACCTCGGTGGCTTGGCCGGTGATCTTCGGTTGCTCGACTACGTCCTGTCCGCCCACCGCAAGGGGCACGATCTCGTCGATCTGGCGAGCCGGCACCTCGACCACACGCTCGGGCTGGCGGCCCGTGCCCTGCAAGGGGAGGCGGCGGAGGTTGCGCTTGCTGTGGAGTCCGCCGACGTCGCCCTCGCGCTGCATGCGCGGCTCGAAGACAAGCTGACGCCTGGGATGCGTGACGTCTACACGGCCATGGAGTTGCCTCTCGTCGGCGTCCTCGCCCGGATGGAGCACGCGGGCTTGGCGCTCGACGTCGCGGCGCTCGCGGGGGTCGACGCCGATCTCGCCGCGCGTCTGACCGAGGTCGAGGCTGGCTGCCACGCGCTCGCCGGCCACGCGTTCTCGTTGCGCTCCCGACATGAGCTGCGCGATGTGTTGTTCGAGGAGCTCAAGCTGCCCGGCCAGAAGAAGGTCAAGGACGGCTGGAGCACCGACTCCGACGTCCTGGAAGCGCTCACGGAGCACCACGAACTTCCTGCGCGTGTCCTCGAATACCGCGCGCTCGACAAGCTCCGCGGCACGTACCTGACCAAGCTGCCGGGTTTTGTGGGCGACGACGGGCGGATTCACACCACGTTCCTGCAGGATGTGGCCGCGACGGGACGCCTCGCGAGCAACGACCCGAACTTGCAGAACATCCCGATCCGCACCTTCGAGGGGCGTCGGATCCGTGCGTGCTTCGTCCCCAAGCCGGGGCATCGCTTCGTGAGCGCCGACTACTCGCAGGTCGAGCTGCGCGTGCTGGCCCATGTCACCCAGGATCCGGTGCTGCTCGAAGGGTTCCGGCAGGGCGCCGACATCCACGCGCGCACGGCCACCGAGCTGTTCGGTGTGCCGGCCGGCGAGGTCACCGTCGCACAACGTTCCGCGGCCAAGGCGATCAACTTCGGCCTGCTCTACGGCATGAGCGCGTTCCGCCTCGCCCGCGAGCTCGGGATCTCGGGTGCCGAGGCCCAGGGCTACGTGGAGGCGTATTTTGCGCGGATGCCGAACGTGAAAGGCTGGATCGAGGCGACCAAGGCCGACGCGAAGCGCACGGGCTGGGTCGAGACCTTGTTCGGTCGCCGTCGGATGATCCCCGAGATCCACAGCGCGGCGTTCCAAGAACGGTCGGCGGGAGAACGCGAGGCGGTGAACACCGTCATCCAAGGAACCGCGGCAGACCTGATCAAGCGCGCGATGCTGCGCGCCGAGGCCGCTGTGGACGCGCTCGCCCTCGGGGCAACCCTGGTGCTGCAAGTCCACGACGAGCTGCTGTTCGAGGTGCCCGATGCGGCGGTCGAGGCGGTTCGCGCTGCGGTCGTCGCCGCCATGCAGGACGAGCCGGGGATCACCGTGCCGCTGGCGGTGTCGTCGGCGGTCGGTGCTACGTGGAACGAAGCCCACGGTTGACGCCGTCGGGCACCCGTCGTAGGGCGCGGTGAGGGGAGGCGCGATGGACGCGAGCTGGTTGCTGCCGCTGACCGCCGCGCTCGTGGGCCTCGTCGGCATGGTGGTCTCGGCGCCGATGGAGACCGACGAAGACGTGATCGCCGCGGTGCGGTCTGGCGACGGCGAGGCCTATCGCCTGTTGGTCGAGCGTTACCAAGATCGGATTTACCAGCTCATTTTTGGCATGGTCCGCCATCGCGAGGACGCGCGCGAGCTGACCCAGGAGGCGTTCGTCAAGGCCTACCGGAGCCTCGATGGCTTCCGTGAGGATGCGCGCTTCTCGACCTGGCTGTACCGCATCGCCAACAACCTCGTCATCGACTTCTGTCGACGCCGCGGCAAGGGGCCGGTCCTCGGCGTCGAGGACGACGTCGCACAACGCGACCCGGCGCCGACCTCGACCGGTTCCGCGCACGTTCAGACCCCCAGCAAGGCGCTCGAACGACAGCAACTTCACGCCGCCATCCTCGCGGCGCTCGACGCGCTCCCCGAGGAGCACCGGCAGGTGGTGTTGTTGCGCGAGCTCGAAGGGATGTCCTACCGCGAGATCGCCGAGATCGTGGGTGTCGCCGAGGGGACGGTGATGAGCCGGCTGTTCTACGCGCGCAAGAAGCTTCAGGCGCTGCTCGCCGATCACCGTCATGGGCTCGGGGGGGCAACATGAGCCTTCTTTCGGTGGCGGTTGAAGAAGCGGGGCGCTCGTTCGTCAATGGGATCGGAGGCGCCCATGGCTGACGCCGAGCGGCTGCTCGCGACCTGGACGACGGACGAGGCGCCCGTCGCCGACGCCGACGTCTCTGCGTTGGCCGCGGTGCTCGACGCGGGCGCTGCCTCGGCGTTGGTGGCGGATCCTCGCGGTTTCGCTCGGCTGATGGCTGCGCCGTGGCCGATCGCGGCGGCCGTGCGCGACGCGGCAGGGCAGGGCGTCGCGATGGCAGCCTCGCCGATCGGGGAGGCCGTCCGGGAGGCCGCCGGAGCGGTCGACGTCGTCGAACCGGTCCTCGCGGGGCTCGGCGTCGTTGACGGGTGGGCGCCTGTTGGTCGTGCGGTTCGTAGGGCGCTCGCGCTGCCGGGCGTGTCCGTGGCAGACGCGGTGCTCGAGGCGGTTGTCCCTCCGCCGACACTCGCTGAGGCGCTGCGGGCGAGCGCGG
>JBEIFN010000054.1:0-9927 GCA_040382435.1 Alphaproteobacteria bacterium | reverse complement strand
GTCCCGCTGGCGTTCTACCTCGCGGTTGGCGGCGCGACCCTGGTGCTGGCGGCTTCGTTCCCCAGCACCGCCACCTCCGCGACGATGCTGCCGCCGTCCCCGGGCTTCTTGGTCGCGTTCCTCCTCGGCACACCCGCGTGGGCCACCTGCCTCGGCGCGCTGTGCGTCGCGATCCGCGCGGTGGCGACCGACGTCCGCACAGCACAGCAAGCGAGCTGGATGCTGGTGTTCTTTGCGACGTTCCTCGTCGGCCCCCTGTTGGTCGGCGCGATGGCGCTTGGGCCCGTCGTGCAGGGCGTCATCGCCGGGGTCGGGGCTGCCCTCGCGCTCGCCGCGATCCGCTTCGCCGCACGCCTCGCTTCGCGCGACCTCGGACGCTGACGGCTGCCACCGGCCGTTGCACCGCGTTACGTGGACCTCGGAGGTCGCATGTCGCGCCTGTTTCTCCTTGGCCTCGGCGCGCTGCTCTTCGCGCCCGCCTGCTCCACCACCCGGGCGCTCGCGCCGCTCGCCAAGGGCCAACACGGCCTCACGGCGAGCTTCGGCGGCCCCTTCGTCGACTACGGCGGGGCACCGATCCCGCTGCCGCTCACCTCGGTCGGCTACCGCTACGGCATCGACGGCAAGTCTGACGTCCACGCCTCCGTCTACGCCACCCAAGCCGCCCTGTTCGGCGTCGGCGGGTTCGACGTCGGCGTGAGCCGCGAGCTGGTCGACGCCGACGGCGCCCGTCCCCGCGTGATGCTCGACACGAACCACCATCTGTTCTTCGGCGACCTCGAACCTGGCGATCCCAAGGGCGGCGTCGTCTACCTCCCCGACGTCAGCGGCGTCCTCACGTGGGACCTCGGCGCGTCCGAGACGCCGCACCGTCTCTACGTCGGCGCGACCACGACGTTCGACGTTCAGAACAAGGGCAAGCCGTGGCTCACGCCGTACATCGGCACCGAGTTGCGCGCGTCGAAGATGGTGGGCGTGCAACTCGAAGCCGCGATCTTCGGCGCGACCGTGCCCACGCGCTTCCTCAACCCCGTCTGGTACGGCATCGACGAGCACGGCGCGATCGTCGCGCGCCTCGGTCTCAATGTCTACCTGCCGCAGAAGGGCGCCCAAGGCCCAGCCCCCGCGAACGCGCCCGCCGACGAGCCCCCGGCCGAGGTCCCCGAAGCCCCCACGCCTGACGCCCCTACGCCCGCGGAGGTGCCGTGATGCGCGCCCACCTGTTCCTCGTCCCTTGCCTCACCCTGCTGCCGGCGTGCATGAGCCTCGACGGCATGGTCATCCCCGAGTACCCGCTCGACGCCTACGAGTTCCCCGCCGACGCCTACCCGCTGGAGCTGGTCGAGGTCGTCGCGTTCACCGCCGCCGACGGGGCACCGCTGTCCGGCGTCTGGTTGCACCAGCCCGGCTGGGAGACCGACCCCAAGCCGCCGCTGATCTGGTTCCACGGCAACGGCGGCTCCATCCAAGACTATTGGGACCGCGCCACCTACTACGCGTCGTGGGGGACCCACGAGGTGTTCCTCCCCGACTACCGCGGCTACGGCACCTCTCCCGGTCCCGCCACGCATGACGGCATCCTCGAAGAGGACGGGTTGGGGGCCGTGCAGTACGTCTCCGACGCCACCGGCTACGCGCCCGAGGACATCGGATGGGTCGCGCTGTCGCTCGGCGCCGCCGTCGCCGCCCACACCGGCGACGAGATCCCCGCGCGCGGCATCGTCCTCGAGTCGATGTTCGCGAGCACCGACCTGCTGCTCGACCGAGGCGCCGGCTTGAACCTGCCCACCGGCTGGTTCTTCGAAGACACCTGGGACAACGTCGCCGCCGTGCGCGACCTGATCTCGCCGGTGTTCGTCATCCACGGCCAGCAGGACGACTTCATCGACCCCGAGGCGTCGATCCAGGTCTACGACGCCGCCCCCGACCCGAAGTTCATCTGGCGGCCGGTCGACGTCGACCACACGAACGCGCCTGAGCTGTACCCGGACGCGTACCGCGACGCCGTGCTCAGCTTCCTCGCCGATCCCTACGCCGGGCCGACGCTCCCCTGAGCGCGGCCCGGCACGCGGCGCGCGCTACGGGACGCGGGTCGCCTCGACGGTGGCGCTGACGCATTGGTCCTCGCTCTTTCCGTCCCAGGCCAACGCTGCGTCGGCGCAGGCCGCGTCGCGCGAGATGCTCTCGTCGAACTGACGGAACTCCTTGCGGACGAGCGTGATGTTGTCCCCCTCGATCTTGATCGTACGGCGAAGCAGGATCTTCACGCACCAGCCGTCCTGCTCGGAGACGTAGGACGTCACCGTCGTACCTTCCCAGTCGGCGCCCACGCGGCTCAAGCCCCAGTCAGGGTCGGGCGTCGGCGGGCACTTGTCGACCTCCGGGCAGAACGTCACGTCGAGGCGATCCGCCTGCTCGATGATCTGCACGTACGGCACGGCGACGACCTCGTCGCCCCGCCCCTCGCAGCTGCCGAGGTTCTCGTACTGGGCGGTCGCTTGGTACAACCCTGTCAGGCTGGCAGCCGCGGTGTCGGTGTCGCCATCGGTGCCGCCGCCACCGCCACCGCAGGCGGCCAGCGTGACCAGACCCAAGATCATCCCTCGTACGTGTGCCATCTGGCCTCCCAACGTGACGTAACCGTACACCATCCCGCGAGCCGCCGGGTGAGGAGACCTACGGAGGTTGGGATGAAGCCCTCGCGCAACGTCCTCGGCGGTGTCCTCGACCCGTGCTCCGACGCCCCCCGCACCGGGTTCTACCGCAACGGATGTTGCGACACCGGCCCGGAGGACGTCGGTTGTCACACGGTCTGCGCGGTGATGACCGCGTCGTTCCTCGCGTACAGCCAGTCGGTCGGCAACGATCTGAGCACGCCGCGTCCTTGGTTCCCCGGCCTCACGCCCGGCGACCGCTGGTGCTTGTGCGCCGCGCGGTGGGCCGAAGCACTCGCCGCGGGTTTCGCCCCACCCGTCGTGCTGGAGGCGACCCACGAGGACGCGCTCGCGTACGCGAGCCTCGAAGACCTCCTCGCACACGCCTCTCCGCTCGCCGAAGCCTAGGCCCACCGCGGGCACGCGCCATGCATGAAGGCACCGAGCGCGCCACCCGGCCGCGAACGCGGTGCGACAACGCCGACCGCGCCGGTTAGCGCAGCCCCCCTCCGGAGTCCGGATGCCCCGCCCCCTCACCGCCACGACGTCGCGCCGCGTCCTGCTTGCCACCGCCGCGGGGGCCTTCGCTTGCCAAGCGCCCTTCGGAAGCGACCGACACAACGTCGAGACGGACCGGATCGTCGCCATCACCACCGCCGACGGCGCCCTGCGCCCCGTCCTCGCGCTGGACGGCCGCCTCGGCCGCAACGCGGACGCGTCGTTCACTTGGTACCTCCTCACCGACGGCGCACCGATCCCGCCCGCCGACGCTGGCGTCACCCCATGGAGTACGGAGCCGACCGTCGCGGCATCGCCGGGCACCTACGGCCTGCGCGTCACCTTCCCGTCGGGCGCGGTGCGCGAGGCGGTCCTCACGCTGCAGACGACGTCCGGGCCGGTCACCGGGGGCATCGCGCTCGAGCAGGTCGAGCTGCCCTTCGCGCCGATGGACGACGAGGAAGCGCTGACGGCGGCTGCGCGCACAGACGCAACCCCCTCGCCGTTGTCCGGCGCCGTGCCGCCAGGGACGTGGGTGCGCGCACGCGCCGACGTCGTACCCGAGGCCACCGACCGCGTGCGCTGGATGCAGCAAGGCCCCGCCGACGCCGTGGGCGTGACCTTCCTCGAGCTCGACGCGACCACGACCGACATCGCCCTCGGGGCGCTGGTGCTCGACGACCTCGCCATCGACGAGAGCAACCCCGCCGACCCAGGCGTCCGCACCCTCCTCGCCCTCGTGCTCGGCCCGCTGGGCGCGCATTCGCTGGTGGCCCGAGACCTCGAAATCGGTGCGGGCGACGCCGCGTGGGTGCGGTGGAACGATGCCCTCCTCCCTGCGGACGTCCGCGCCACGTCCGCCGGCACCGCCACCCTCCGCGCCGATGACGACGCGCCGCTGGGCCTTCGGGCCGAGGCCGTCGAGATCGGGGTCGACGAGGTGCCCGAAGCACCGCCCTGCGCAGGCAACGCACGCCCCCTCACCGCCCTGCTCGACGGGCGATGCAGCGCAGCCGACCTCGACGGCACCGTCGTCGCCGTGGAGGCGCCATGATCTTGGCGTGGCTCGGCCTCGCGCTCGCGCGGCCCGTCGACGGCGTCGTTGTCACCCAGGGCGGCAACGCGACGTTGGGCGGCGCATCGCTGACGCTGCCCGACGGCACCGTCGTCGTCGCCGACGATCGTGGAAGGTTTCACCTTGATCTTCCCGACGACGAGCCCGTGGACCGCCAAGCGCGCGACGCTTGGCCGACCCTCACGGTCAGCGCCGAAGGCTACCGCGACGCGCAGCTGCCCGCGTTGCCCCCACGCCGCGGCCGGTGGGTCATCGCGCTTGCTCTCGCGCCGGCCGAGAACGAGATCGTCATCGAGAGCTTCCGTCCGACGGGCGACCTGACGCGGCAGCCCGTCGACGCCGAGATGGCGTTCGAGACCCCCGGCACCTACGACGACGCCGTCCGCCTGATCCAAGCGCTGCCCGGCGTCGCGGTGCAGCGCGAATACTCGCCAACCTCGGGCGACCTCACGGTGCGTGGCTCGCTCCCCGGCGACAACCGCTACTACGTCGATGGCATCGAGGTCCCCTACCTCTACCACTTCAACCAGTACGCCAGCGTCGTCCCCGCGAGCTCGCTCGACCAGCTCGAGCTGTTCTCGTCGACGTTCTCGGCCAAGTACGGCGACAGCGCCGGGGCGATCGTCGAGGCGTCCACGCGTTCGGACCGACCCGACCACGTCACGGGGAGCGCGTCGCTCAACTTCGTGATGCTCGGCGCCGACGTCCGGATCCCCGTGCCCAACAAGCGGTGGTGGGTGAGCGTCTCGGGGCGACGTTCCTACCAAGACCTGGTCGGCGAGACCTCCCTCCAGTACCCCAAGTGGCCGACCTTCTACGACGCTGCCGTGCGCGCCCAGCATGACGGCGACAACGGCTCGACGCAGATCTTCTTCACCGGCGCTGGCGACGCCTACGCGCGCGCCGTCGGTGAGCTCGACGTCCTCGACCCGGTCGACCAGACGCGCGCCCCTTCGCTCGACTACCGGCACGACTTCCAGATCCTCGGCGTCCAACACCGATGGGGCCTCGGCCGGTTCGTCGTCGGCGTCGTCCACGACGACGAACGCGCGGCCGTCTCGGTCGGCGGGCACGCCAACGTCCGCAGCTTGGTCGTCGCGTCTCGCCTCGACGCGCGCGCGCCGCTCTCCGACGACGCCACGCTCGAGGTCGGCTACGAGGCCAAGCCCGAGTTCACCTGGATCGACGTCCGCTCTGCCGGCGTCTACGGTCCGCTCGTCCAGCGCGAAGCGCCCGAGACCAACTGGCAGGCGGATTTTTCTGCTCAAGCCACGCCCAGGTTCCGAGCCGGGCTGTATGCCCAGCTCAACGCCCGCATCGGACGCGTCCGCTTGATCCCCGGACTCCGCGCCGGGGCCGATCTGCTCGGCGGCGCCGTCCCTCAGGCCGTTGGCACCCTCGAGCCACGGTTTGCGATGCGCGCGCGCGTCGCCGACGCGACTGAGCTGCGCTTCGCCGCTGGACGGTACCAACAGCGCCCCGAGACCAACGTGGCCCTCGCCACGCCGCGCAGCCTACCCACCACCGACAGCTGGCAGGTCGGCGCAGGTATCGAGCAGACGGTCTACCAACGCCTCGAGTTTGGGCTCGAGGGCTTCTACAAGACCTCGTCCGACGTCATCGTGCTCCCGGCGAGCGGCCCTCCGCAGGTGTGGGACCACGGCCGCGCCTTCGGTGGCGAGTTCGTGATGCGCTACCGCCTCCGCGAGGTGTTCTTCCTGTGGGCGCAGGTCGCGGCAGGACGCTCGCTCGCCATCGACGCCGACGGCCAAGCCGCCCCGACGCAGGCCGACCAGCCGATCGCCGGCGGCTTGGTCGCGAGCTGGAACATCCTCGCCCCACTCAACGTCGCCGTGCGCTGGCGCGGCGCGAGCGGCCTGCCGTACACCGCGATCGTCGGATCGACGTACGACGCCACCGACGACAGCTGGATCCCCACCTTCGGCGCGCTCAACGGCATCCGCATGCCGTTCTACCAAAAGATCGACCTGCACCTCGCCTACACGTGGAACCTGCCGCGGTGGTCGCTCACGGCGTCCGCCGACGTCTGGATCGTGCCCAAACCTTCCGCGCCGATCTATCCGACATGGAACTACGACTTCTCGGAAGCGGGCTTCGTCATCGGTCCGCAAGTCCTGCCCCTGTTGGGCCTGCGCGCCGCCTGGTGACCTTGTGCGCCGAGACCGCATGCCCCACACTGGGCGCGCGGTGAATCCGCGACGGGAGGCGACATGAACGGCAGCAACTGGCGAGCGCGCGAGGCCTGGACCACCGGCGCGAACACGCTCCGCGACCGCATCGGCATGGTGCTTCTCGGCTGGTTCGCGGTCACGGTGCTGGTCGGCGCGCTCACCACCGCAGCGGCGATGCCAGGGTTGCTCGTGCTCGGTCAGAGCCCGCTGGCGGGCGTGGTCGTGCTGCTGCTGCTGGTGCCTCCAACGTTGGGCGTCCTCGTACCACCGGTGACGATGGCGATGGCCAAGGGCTGGCTCGCGGCGCACGACCGCGATGAAGGCTGGACGGCGTGGGTCCGTCCCCCCGGCGGCGTGTTCCTCGCTTGGGGCCAAGGATCGTTGCTCCTGCTGCTCAACCTGCTGCTCGCCTTGCCGCAGATTCTGGTCAGCCAAGGCCTGAGCGCCGCCACCGCCGGCGGCCCCGGCGAGGACGCGGCGAGCACGATCGGGCTGGTGTTCTCGCTCGGCTGGACCCTTCTCGTCACCGGCCGCTTCGTGTTCGTCCCCTGGCAGGTCCTCGACGGCCGCGAGGGCGTCGTCTCCGCGTTCGGCACGGCATGGACAGCCACCGGCGCCGCGCTCGGCGCCTACCTCCGCATCGCCGCGACCCTGCTGGCGATCCGCATCGGCGGCGTCGCCGTCGGATCCATGCTCGGCGCCGTGGCGTTCGGCGTCACGCTCGGCGCGTCGGGCGCGGCGTTGCCCACCGTCGAGGCGCTCGAAGCCCTGGGCAACGTTCGCGACCCCGTCGTCGCCGCCCAGCAGCTCTCGTTGTTGATCGCGCCGCTGCTCCCGGGCGTGCTCGCCTTCGTGGCCACCCTCGGGCTGGCAGCCACGATCGCTGAGTTTTGGGCACAACTGACGGCGGTGGCCGCCTTCCGGCAAGCCAGCCCCCGCACGGCGTGATCCCTCAGGGCCGCAAGGCCTTGTTGCGGGCGTTGAGCTTGCCGAGCGTTGCAAGGAGGGCGCCGAGTCCGCCGTCGCGTTGCCGCACGATCAGCTGCTTCATCAGGTCGACCAGCGTCGGGCCGTAGGGGTACCACCACGGCTCGATCGCGGTGCTGCGGTCGACCACGACCACCCGCGGACGCGTGAGATGGTCGAGCGCCTCCGGCGAGCTCATCAAGCCCAGCCCGCTCGCTCCACGACCCACCCACGGCAGATCGGGGATCGCGCCGGTGAACGCGTGGTTGTTGACCCACACCATCCCCGTGCGCAGCCGACGCGCGACCGCCTCGGCAGCGGCGAGGTCAGCCCCCCACACAGAGCCACCGAGACCGTAGACCGTGTCGTTGGCGGCGGCGACGAGCGCGTCGTCACCGGCGTGCACCTCGACGACCGCCAGCGGACCGAACGACTCGTCGCGCCAGGCCGCGCCGTCACGCGGCAGGTCCGCGATCAAGGTCGGCGGGACGGGTCCGTCCCCGTCGGGGAGTCCGCCGCACAGGAAGCGCGCCCCGCGGTCCACCGCGTCACGCAGGTGCGCGAGCACCGTCGCACGCTGGGGCGCGGTGGTCAGCCCCGGGACTTCGGCCGCGACCCGGTCCATGGCGGCGACGAGGGCGGGCAGGAAGCGGTCGGCGATCGCCGCGTCGACGAGCACGCGCTCGATGCTCGCGCAGTCCTGCCCCGCGTTGTGGACCACCCCCCAAGCGATGCCCGCGGCGGTGCGCTCGATCGCGGCGTCGGCCCGGACGATCGCCGCATCCTTACCCCCGAGCTCAGCGTCACACGGGATCCCCAGCTCGGCGCAGGTGACGGCCACCTTGCGGCCTGTCCCGGTCGAGCCCGTGAAGTGGACGTGGTCGGGACGCGCCGCCACGAGCGCAGCACCGGCCGCGCCATCCCCTTCGACGCACTGGACGACGGGACCGAGGACCTCCGCGAGCTTTGCGATCAACCAAGCACCCGAACGGGGCGTGAACTCCGAGGGCTTGAGGACGACCGCGTTCCCCGCGAGCAGCGCCGGAACGATCACCCGCATCGGCAGCGCGACCGGGTAGTTCCACGGCGAGATCACCGCGACCACACCGCGCGCCTCACGCTCGACGACGCCGCGCTTGCCGGGCATGTCGAGCGTCGGGATGCGCGCCTTACGGGGCGCGAGCCACGCAGGACCGTGCTTGGTCCAGTACGCGAACAGGTCGGCCACGCCCAGCACGTCGCCGCTGTACGCCTCACCGAGCGGCTTGCCCGTCTCTTCGGAGACGATCGCCGCGAGCGTGTCGGCACCCTCCAGACAGACCTTGGCCGCCGCGCGCAGCTTCGACGCCCGCGCGGCAGGCGACAGCGCCGCCCAGCTCGGTTGCGCCGCGCGCGCCGCCGCCAGCGCCGCCTCGACCCGTGCCGTACTCTCGTCCATGTGCGCCTCCGTGCCGCCGCCGTAGCCTTGCGTCACCCGGACGGCGAGGGGGCTGACAGGGGTTATCGTGAACCCGGAGGCCGTCATGCTCGCTTCGCTCCTCGTGTCCTGGTGGACCCTCAGCGTCGCCCACGCCAGCCCGACGGTGCCCGCCGACGCCGCCGCCGAGGTCGCCGCCCTTCCGCCCGGCGGCGCTTGGACGCGCGAAGTGCGCCGCATCCTGCTCCGCCACGACGCCGACCACAGCGGCGCGCTCGACAGCGGCTCCGAGGTCGCCGAGGTGCCGTGCGCGCTCTGGGCGGCGATCGACGCCGCGGTCCGGCGCGACTGGCGCGGCCACGGACTGTTGCCGATGTACGGCTTTGTCGCTGGACAGCTCTACGTCGGTGCGTCGCTCGGCGTCGACGAACGCGTCGCGCCGGCCGTGTGGCAGGCGGTCGAGGCGTGCGAGACGTCCCCCGCCAGCTTGGCGCCGCCCGCGCCGCTCCCCACCCCGCAGGCCCCCCGTCGACGAACGCGTCGTCCCACCGCCGACGACCATCGCCACCGCGATCGATCGCATCCCGCAGGGCGGCTCCGACGCGTGGGACGCCTCGGTCCGGCTCCTGCTGCTCGCCGCCTACGATGCCGACCGCGACGAGGCCCTCGGCATCGGCGAGACGGCCGCGCTCCCCTGCCCCGTCTGGGAGGCGATCAACCGAGGCGTCCGGAGCGGTTGGGCCGACGACGTCCACATCGTCTACGGCTTCCGCGACGACCTGATCTGGATCGGGGGCGCGCTCGGACTGCACGACGACGCGCGCCAGGCGGCCCGAGACGCCGCAGAGCGCTGCTTGGGCGCGCCACCGCTTCCCGGGACACTGCGCCTGTAGGCTGCAAGAACGCCGGGCAGGGGGCGGTACGTCAGCGTGAACGCGCAGGGTGGGGCTGCGCCGCCGCCAAGACCTTGAAGCCACCACGCGCCGCGATCTCCGCGACTCGACGGAAGCGCCCGAACAGCGTTCGTTCATAGGGCAAGCGGGCGTTCGCGACGAGCCAAAGCACCCCGTGGGGGCGCAAGTTCTGCGCCGCCGCCTCGATGAACGCGAGGCCGAGCGCGGGGGT
>JBEIFN010000053.1:0-10008 GCA_040382435.1 Alphaproteobacteria bacterium | reverse complement strand
GGTTGTGCTTGCCGTACGCATCGCGCGGCGTGATGAAACGGACCCCGAGGTCGCGCAACAGGCCCACCTGACGCTCGAGGATCGGGGTGTGCATCGACCCGTGCATCGTCGGCGCCACGAGCACCGCGGCGGCGCCCGCCCGCATCCGACCGATCGCCGAGACGAGCGCGGCCGAGACGACGGTGTCGGCGATCCCTGACGCGACCTTGCCGATCGTGTTGTAGGTGGCCGGCGCGACCAAGTACGCGTCGAACGGCGCCGCGTCGTTGAGGTGTTCGGCACGCCACGTCAGCCGCGTCACCACCGGATGCAACGTTGACCACTCCAGCGCGTCGACGCCCACGTAGCGCAGCGCATCCTCCGAACAGAACGCGACGACCTGCGCGCCGCGCGATCGCAGCGCCCGCGCGACGAGCGGTGCCTTCATCGCCGCGATGCCACCGCACACCAGCAGCGCCACGCGCCGGCCGTCGAGGTGGCCCGACCGGCGAACCACGTCGTGGTCCCCCATCGGCGTCGACGTTGGCGGCTGGCCGTCCCACTCGAACGCTCTCACGCGCGCCTCCCCCGCCCTGCTAGCCGCTCGGGCGAAGGCGCGCCCATTCGGCTATGCACCGCCGACCCGGAGTCCCGATGACCGCCTACCCGACCCTCCTCTCCCCGCTCGACGTGGGCGCGTTCACGCTCAAGAACCGCGTCGTGATGGGCTCGATGCACGTGGGCCTCGAGGAGGACTTCGGCCGGTTGCACCGCCTCGCCGCCTACCTCGGCCGCCGCGCCGAAGGCGGCGTAGGCCTGATCGTCACCGGCGGCTTCTCCCCGAACGTCGAGGGCTGGCTCAAGCCGTTCGCCGGCCAGATGTCGAACCGCTGGCACGCGTTCAAGCACCGCGTCGTCACCGACGCCGTGCACGCGCACGACGGGCGCATCCTGCTCCAGCTCTTGCACGCGGGCCGCTACGGCTACTCCCCACTGTGCGTGTCGGCGACGGCGAAGAAGTCTCCGATCTCGCCGTTCAAGCCCCGCGCCTTGACCACCTCGGGCGTCGAACGCACCGTGCGCGACTTCGTCAACGCCGCCCGCAACGCCCAGCGCGCCGGGTACGACGGCGTCGAGGTGATGGGGTCCGAGGGCTACCTGCTGCACCAGTTCCTGTCCGCGCGCACCAACGACCGCACCGACGCGTGGGGCGGCAGCTTCGAGAAGCGGGCGCGGTTCCCCGTCGAGATCGTCCGACGCATCCGCGCGGAGCTCGGCGATGGGTTCCTCGTGATGTTCCGGTTGTCGATGCTCGATCTCGTCGAGGGCGCGGCGACCTGGGACGAGGTGGTCTCGCTCGCGCAGATGCTCCAAGACGCTGGCGCGCACGTGCTCAACACCGGCATCGGCTGGCACGAGGCGCGCGTTCCGACGATCGCGACCACCGTACCGCGCGCAGCGTTCGCCGACGTCACAGCACGCCTGCGCCCCTCGGTCCGCCTGCCGCTGGTCACGAGCAACCGCATCAACATGCCCGACGTCGCCGAGCGGGTCCTCGCGCAGGGCGACGTCGACCTCGTCTCGATGGCGCGCCCGTTGCTCGCCGACCCCGACTGGGTCCGAAAGGCCGCCGCCGCCACGCCCGCCGCGATCAACACCTGCATCGCGTGCAACCAAGCGTGCCTCGACCACATCTTCCGCAACAAGCGCGCCTCGTGCCTCGTCAACCCGTTCGCGTGCCACGAGGCCGAGATGCCGCTGATCCCGGCGGCCACGCCCCGGCGGATCGCCGTCGTCGGCGCCGGTCCCGCAGGCCTCGCCGTCGCGACCACCGCCGCCTCGCGGGGGCACAGCGTCGTGCTGTTCGAGGCCAGCGCGGCGATCGGTGGCCAGTTCCGACTCGCGATGCAGATCCCCGGAAAGGAAGAGTTCACCGAGACGCTGCGCTACTTCGATCATCAGCTGCGCACGCTCGGCGTCGACGTCCGCCTCGACACGCGCGCCGATCTCGCGACGTTGCGCGAAGGCTTTGACCACGTCGTGCTCGCCACCGGCGTCGTCCCACGCGCGGTTCGGTTCCCGGGGGCCGACGACCCACGCGTCGTCAGCTACGCCGCCGTCCTTCGTCGCGAGGTCGAGGTGGGGCCGCGGGTGGCCTTGCTCGGCGCGGGCGGCATCGGGGTCGACGTCGCCGAGTTCCTCGGGCACCCGCACCCCGCAGGCGACGTCAACGCCGCGTTCCGCGACTTCTGGGGCATCGACGCGACCTCCGAGGCGCGCGGTGGCCTGCGCGCCGCCGTCCCGGCCACACCCGCGCGCACGATCACCCTCTGCCAGCGCTCGGAGGGTCGCCCCGGCGCACGCCTCGGCGCCACCACGGCCTGGATCCGGCGCGAGACGCTGAAGAAGCTCGGCGTCGAGGTGCTCTCGGGCGTACAGTACGACCGCTTCGACGACGCAGGGCTGCACCTGACGATCTCGGGCGCGCCCCGCTTGGTGCCCGTCGACCACGTCGTGGTGTGCGCCGGACAGGAGCCGGAGCGCAGCCTGGCCGGGCCTCTCGCCGAGGCTGGCGTCGCGGTGCACGTGGTGGGCGGGGCGGAGGAGGCCGGGGAGCTCGACGCCAAGCGCGCGATCGCCCAAGGCACGCGCCTCGCGATGGCGCTCGCCTAGGCTTCCGCGCGCCGCTGCACGCGCAACCGCACCCCGTGCTTGGGCCCCATCGTCGCGTTCCTCCGAACGGCCTCCTCCTCCTGCAACGAGGTGAGGTCCATCGCGGCCACCACCGTCGCGATCGCGATCTGCGCCTCGAAGTTGGCGAGCGCCGCGCCGAGGCAGCGTCGGTTTCCGCCGCCAAACGGCAACACCTGGAACGGCGGCGGCTTCGCCTCGAGCCAGCGGTCGGGGTTCCACGACGTGGGCTCGGGGAACACCGCGGGATCCATCGCCATCCAACACGAGGCGACGACGAGGTTCTCGCCAGCCTCCACGCGATGCCCGCCGATCGTCACCGGCTGCAGGACCTCGCGAAGGACGTCGGACAGCGGCGGGTGCAGTCGAAGGGTCTCCTGCCAGACCGCGTCGAGCAACGGCAGGCGGGCGAGCGCTTGCAACGAGCCATCGGTCGTCGCGAGCTCGGCGCGCAGGCGGTCGACGACGTCGGGCCGGCGCGCGAGCTCGTACAGCGTCCAAGCCACAGCGATCGACGTCGTCTCGTGGCCGGCGAACAGCAGCGTGACGAGCTCGTCGCGGACGTGCGCGTCGGGCACCCGCTCGCCGTCCTCCCACGTGGCGTCGATCAGCAGCGAAAGGACGTCGTGGCCACGCACGCCCGTGCGGCGTCGCTCGTCGATCTCGAACTGCAGGGCGGCATCCACCTTCTTGCGCGTCGCGAGCAGGCGATCGAACGGCGTGAGGCCGAGGAAGCGGACCTGCGTCGCCGGGAAGAACAGCAGGGCGGGGCTCGCGGCGGCGACCATCTCTTGGGTCAGATCGAGGAAGCTCGCGATGCGGGCGGGATCGTCGACGCCGAACACGACGCGGACGATGATCTCGAAGGTGATCGGGACGAGGGCCTCGGCGGCGACGACCTCTTGGCCGTCGACCCAGCCGTCGACGACGCGCTGCACGACGTCGCGGATCGCTTCGCCGAACGCCTCCATCCGCGGCCCGTGAAAGGCGGGCGTGAGCATCCGACGCTCGCGGGCGTGGCGGGCACCCCCCATGCAGAACACGCTGCCCATGCCGAGCAACCCGCGGATCGCATCGACCGCGAACGGGCCGGTGGCCTCCGGCGGCAGCGCGAACACCTCGCGGGCGAGCGCTTGGTTGGCGACGACGACGAGCTCACCGTTCATCGCGCGCGTCCGGTAGATCGGGCCGAGCCGACCGACCGCTTCGCCGTAATAGCCGACCGGGTCGCGCAGCACGCGCGACGTGGTTCGAAGAACGAGGAAGGGCTTTTCGTCGCGGGGGAGGGTCATCGGGGTCGCTCCTCGCGCCATTCGCCCGGCGCCAGCGCATCGAGGTGGTAGGGGCCGACGGCGAACCGGACGAGGCGGAGCGTCGGGAGGCCGACCGCCGCGGTCATCCGGCGGACTTGGCGGTTCATGCCTTCGGTGATCCACAGCTCGAGCCAGGCATCGGGGACGGTTTTGCGGACCCGGATCGGCGGATCCCGCGGGCCGACGGGCGGTGCTTCGATCGGGCGGACCCGCGCCGGACGGGTGATGCGGCCATCGATCGGGACGCCGGCGGCGAGCTGGGCGAGGGCTTCGGGCCCAGGCGTGCCTTCCACCTGCACCCAGTAGCCCTTGGACTTGCCGAACTTGGGGTGGCTCAAGCGGTGCTGCAGCCCGCCGTCGTCGGTGAGCACGACGAGGCCCTCCGAGTCGCGATCGAGCCGGCCGCACGGGTAGACGCCGGGAACGGCGAGGAAGTCCTTGAGCGTGCGCCGCCCCTGCGCGTCGGTGAACTGGCACAGGACGTCGTACGGCTTGTGGAGCGAGATGAGGCGCAAGCAGCCTCCACGCGCCCGCTTATCCCGCGCGCGCCCACGAAGCGGCGCTGACCCCAAAATCGCACAGCGCCGCCGCGCCGCAGGATGCGTGCCAGCGTCCGCGCGGGGAGCACGACTAGTCCGCCGTCCGGACAAGACGGAGGCCGACGTCTCGGTAACTCAGGACAGGGTCGATCCCGATGCGGCGAGCGGTTCGAACCCAGCTTGCGTCGCCCTCGAAGCTGCCCCCGCGGAGCATACGCTCTGTCCCCGACACGGGGCCGACGGGATCGACGGCCGCAGCACGCCCAAACGCGCCGCCCCAGTCGCCGACCCACTCCCAGACGTTGCCCGCCATGTCGCACAGCCCGAATCCGTTGCGCTGCTTACCGCAGCCTTCGTGCGTCTGCAGGAGGCTATTGCCGGCGTACCACCCCACGGCGTCAGGATCCGACGACCCCGCGTAGGGTGCATCTTCGCCGCCGCGTGCGGCCCACTCCCACTCGGCCTCCGTCGGTAGCCGCCAACCCGCGCACGCCGCGTCGAACGTCACCGAGGCACAATACCGCCCAGCCCCTACCGCTCCTTGACACCCCGACAGCGCGTAACAGGCCGACAAGCCGTCCTGCAGCGACGCCGCGTTCGCGGCCTCGACCGCGTCCCACCACGACGCCGTCTCGTACGGGAGGCCGTCCCCCTGCGACTCGGCGTAGTTGGGGAGTCCCAAGGCCATCCACATCGCCTGGGTGACCTCGGCCTCCATCATCCAGAACGCCGACGTCAACGTCACGCTGTGTGCGGGCAGCTCGCTCGCCTGACATCCCCCCGACACATCGTCCCGGCCGAGAACGCACCCCATGGTGAATGTGCCTGCCGGGATGTACCGCAGGGTCCCGAGCGTAGGATGCGGCGCCGGATCCACGCAGTCCGGAAGACCGTCCGCGTCGACATCGGGGAACCCATCCCGGAGGTCGGCATCGCAGTCGCTGTCGCTGAGGTCGCACACCTCGGGCGCACCCGGCCAAACGCCGGCATCATCGTCATCGCAGTCGTCCCGCCACAGGGAGCCATCGCAGTCGGCGTCGTCGAGGTGCGACCCGAGCCGCACATCCCCGTCGTCGCAGTCATCGACCGTCCGCGCACCGTCGCAGTCCGCGTCCTCGACGCGCAAGCCGAGCCGCACATCCCCGTCGTCGCAGTCGTCGACCGTCCACGCACCGTCGCAGTCGACGTCCTCGAGGCGCAAACCCAGCCGGCCGTCGCTGTCGTCGCAGTCGTCTCGCCACAAGGCGCCATCGCAGTCGGCGTCCTCGATGTGCGACCCGAGCCGCGCGTCCCCGTCGTCGCAGTCGTCGACCGTCCGCGCACCGTCGCAGTCCGCGTCCTCGACGCGCAAGCCGAACCGCACATCCCCGTCGTCGCAGTCGTCGACCGCCCGCGCACCGTCGCAGTCGACGTCGTCGAGGCGCAACCCCACCAGCGCGTCCCCGTCGTCGCAGTCGTCTCGCCACAAGGCGCCATCGCAGTCGGCGTCCTCGATGTGCGACCCGAGTCGTGCGTCCCCGTCGTCGCAGTCGTCGACCGTCCGCGCACCATCGCAGTCCGCGTCCTCGACGCGCGAGCCGAACCGCACATCCCCGTCGTCGCAGTCGTCGACCGCCCGCGCACCGTCGCAGTCGACGTCGGACGCCGCAGCACCCAGCGTCGCATCGGCATCGTCACAGTCGTCCTCGGCCGCCACGCCGTCGCCATCTCCATCCCGCAACATCGCGCAGGCATCGTCGGCCAAGCAGCCGTCATCCGCGCAGTCCGAGGCTCCGTCGCCGTCGTTGTCGACATGATCGGCGCATTCGCCGGGGGAGGTACCCTCCGGCAGACGCGACGGCTCCGGTTGCGCCTGCCCGCATCCAGCCAGCGAGACACAACAGGCAAACGGCAACCCCACGAAGACCCCAGCGCGTCGCAGCATGTCGTCTCCCCTCGGCACCCTAGCGCGCAGCGCGACGTGGGGCGCGCCGCCGCGCCGCAGGATGCGTGCCAGCGTCCGCGGAACCGCCGCCAACGGCCGGATCGCAACGCGGTGGCGGGCTCCCCGTCAAAATGCGGTAGGATGCCCGCCATGGAGGTCGATCATGCACCGCACCTGGGCCCTCGCCCTCGCCACCTTGGCGTGCGTCTCCCAACCTGCCGCGACCCCGTCCGGCCTCGGCACCGCGACCGCAGCACGCGTCTCGCTCCCCCGCGTCACCGTCCAGCCGGCGCCGCTGCGCGCCTGGGCCCGCGGCGACGGACCGCTCACCGCGCTCCCGATCGACGGTCCGCGCGAGCTGCGCTGCACGACGGCGGAGGGTTGCGCCGCCTACGAGCTGGCGCACGGTCCCGTGACCGAACGCTGGGAAGACCTCGGCTTCGGCGTCGAACAGACCTTTGAGGTCGGCGCGCTCCCTGCAGGCAGCGGCCCGATCCACCTGCATCTCGACGCAGGCAACGCCGACGTCCGCCCCACGGCGCGCGGCGTACGGCTTGAATCGCCGGATGGAACCGCCATTCGCGTGGGCATCGCACGTGCCTGGGACGCCCGCGGTCGCGCGCTCCCCGCACACCTCATCGTCGGCGACAACACCCTGACCCTCACCGTGGAGGCCGACGATCGGACCCCGCTTCCCCTGCGGATCGATCCCCTGTACACACCCGCCGAGGACATCCTTCGCGGCGTTCAGGCCAACGAACGCTTCGGAAGCTCCGCGATCGCGGTCGATCTCGACGGGGATGGCGATGACGAACTGCTCGTGGGCGCCCCGTACCGCGGCACCTCCCGCCAAGGCGCGTTGGAGAGCTACTTCGGGGGGACCGGCGGTCTGGGCGTCACCCCCGGGTGGACGGAAGTCGGGGCGAACCCCTTCCAGCGAAGCGGCGACTGGCTCCGACCGCTCGGAGACGTCACCGCAGACGGCGTCGACGACGTGCTCCTCACCGCCGAGTCGTCGAACACGATCACCGTGCGGCCGGGCGACGGCGCTGGCGGCCTCGCCGCGCCCATCCTCACCTGGTCGCCAACGCAGCTCTCCACGCGCCTTGGGGTCGACGCCGGGGTGGGCGATCTGGACGGCGACGGCCTGCCCGACCTCGTCGCGTCCGACGACGGCGCCAACCGCGTCCACATCCTCTGGGGGACCGGCATCGGCACGTGGGACACGACCACGCCGCTGATCTTGGAGCAGCTCATCGGGGCCTTCGGGCAGCGTTTGGAGGTGGGCGACGTCGACGGCGACGGTATCGACGACCTCGTCGTGTCCGCGAGCGAGGTCAACAGCCTCACGGGACGGGCGTCGGTCTGGCTCGGCAAGCCACAGGCGAGCTGGCAGCAGACGCCCGACCTCACCCAAGACGGCACGGTCACGTTCAGCGCGTTCACCGACGGGCTGACCTTGACCGACATCGAGGGCGATGGCATCCAAGAGATCTTGATCGGCGCACCGCTCACCAACACCCTTGGCGTCGGGACCGGATTCGCCGGCATCTACCGCTTCACGCCCAGCGCGCTCGAGCTGTTGGCGACGGTGGACAGCCCGGGCACCTTCACCGGACACGGCGAGCTCTTCGCCGCTGGCGACGTCGGCGCCGACGGCCTCTCCGACGTGGTCGTCATGGCGAACACCCCATCGCAGCCGTGGATCACGCTGCTGCTCGGTCGCGACCCGTTGACATCCGGGTTCGACCAACGCTTCCAGCTCGACGTCCTCCGCGGCGGCGAACCCCCGACGCAGACCTCGATGGGGGACTTCAACGGAGATGGCGAGGCCGACCTGATCGTGCCCGTGCCGGGCGCCGACGGGATAGGCGCGGTGGTCGTCTACCGCGGAATCTCAGGGACGACGCCCCCGGACGCCGACGGCGACGGCGTCCTGTTCGGAGACGACTGCGACCCCGACGACCCTGCCGTCCTCGGCCCGATCACCTACAGCCTCGACAACGACGGCGACGGCATCGGTGCCACGCAGTTTGCCGTCTCCTGCTCCCCACCGACGCAGTTCGTGCCGAGCGATCTTGGCTTTGACTGCGACAACGCCGACGCGACCACCTTCCCGGGGGCCGACGAGCGCTGCGACGGCAAGGACAACGACTGCGACGGCGACGTCGACGAGAACCCTGTCGACCCCGTCATCCGCTTCGTCGACGCCGATGGGGATGGCTACGGCTCGACCCCTGAAAGCGTATGCTCCGGCGCGCCCGGCTACGTGGAGCAGAACGGCGACTGCGATGACGCGGCCGCCGACCAGTTCCCCGGAGCCATCGAGCAGTGCGACGGCATCGACCAAGACTGCGACGCGCTCGTGGACAACGGCGTCGCGGACCGGGCTTGGTACGCGGACGCCGACGGGGACGGCTACGGCGACCCGGCGGTGTTCACGCAGGGCTGCATCGCGCCCTCAGGCTCCGTCGCCAACAGCACCGACTGCGACGACACCCGCGCCGACCGCTCTCCGGGCGTCCCAGAGGTGTGCGACGCGGCCAACCTAGACGAGGACTGCGACGGTAACGCCGACGACCTCGACGTAGACGTCACCGACCCCATCTCGTGGTACGCCGACGCCGACGCCGACGGGCTCGGCGGTGGCGTCCCTGCCACGCGTTGCGACGCCGACGCCGTCCACACCACGGTCACAGCCGGCGACTGCGACGACACCGACCCGGCGGTGGGTGCAGGTACCGTGTACTTCATCGACGCCGATCGCGACGGCTACGGCGCCTACCCCGAGCCGCCCCGCTGCGACACGCCTTCACCCGTCGAACCCCTCAGCACGGTGAATGGCGACTGCAACGACTTCCAAAACACCATCCACCCCGGCGTACCGGAGGCGTGCGACGGTGTCGACAACGACTGCGACGGCCAGCTCGATCCCCAAGGCTTCATCGACGCTGACGGGGACGGCTACGGAGACCCCGCGCGTCCGCAGGATTGCGCGGAGCCCCGTGGCGGTGACTGCGACGACGCCGACCCCGCGCGGTCGCCAGGCGCCTTCGAAGTCGACGGGGACGACGTCGACCAAGACTGTGACGGGCTCCTCGATGCACCTGTGGCGGACACCCCGGTCGAGGACACCCCGGTCGAGGACACCCCGGTCGAGGACACCCCGGTCGTGGACACCCCGAGCGACGACACCCCGAGCGACGACACGTCGCCTGGGGACGAACCGAAGGAGGGCTGCGGTTGCGCCCAACCGTCCGCTCCCGCCCCCCTCGCACTCGTGCTGTTCGGGATCGCCGCGCTCCGCAGGCGCCGGAACGCCTAAGGCCCTCAGCGCGTTCGCGCTGCGGCGGTGAGCCCGTCGTCTCACCGCCCAGCGCCACCTTCAGCACCGCGTTGGGCGGCCCCTTCACGCCCCCCCACAATCACCGCCCACCCCGCCTCCGCCACCGGCCCCGCTCCGGCTGCCGCCTACGCGCGGGCCGGGGCTACGGCGAGGTGGGCGGGGCTCGCCGCGGGGCGCAACGCGACACGGGATCAAGGGATCAAGCGTCAAGGGACG
>JBEIFN010000052.1:0-10050 GCA_040382435.1 Alphaproteobacteria bacterium | reverse complement strand
AGCGGCGCGCGCGACGGCGCGCCGAAGTCCGCCCCCAGCGCGACCTTGAGGCTGGTGTTGCGCCACGCCTCGTCGCGCGTCGTCGGCAAACCGTGTGCCGCCAGCCGCTCCAGGCCCGCGGGCGCGCGCCAGACGGGGCTCACGCGCGGCGTGAGGCCCCAGCCGTTCCACACGTCGGTCGCGGTGCTCATGCGCCGACGGCCTCGCGGATGGCGGCGTAGCCCTCGGCTTCCAGCTCGAGCGCCAAGGACTTATCGCCGCTTTTTACGATACGGCCGTCCATCAGGACGTGGACGAAGTCGGGCACGATGTGGTCGAGCAACCGCTGGTAGTGGGTGACGAGCACGATCGCGTGGTCCGCGTCGCGCAAGCGGTTGACGCCCTTGCCGACGACGCGCAGCGCGTCGATGTCGAGGCCCGAGTCGGTCTCATCGAGGATCGCGACCTTGGGGTCGAGCATCAGCAGCTGGAGGATCTCGTTGCGCTTCTTCTCGCCCCCCGAAAAGCCGACGTTGACGAAGCGGTCGCGGAAGGCCGGGTCCATCTCGAGGAAGGCCATCGCCTCCTTCAGACGCTTAAGGAACGGCCCAGCCCCCAGCTCAGGCTCGCCGCGTAGCTTGCGCTGCGCGTTGAGTGCGGTGCGCAAAAAGTAGGCGTTGGTGACACCGGGCACCTCGACGGGGTACTGAAAACCAAGGAACACGCCGCGAGACGCGCGCTCCTCAGGCGCGAGCGCGAGCAGATCTTCGCCGTCGAGCGTGACCGAGCCCCCGGTGACCTCGTAGTCCTCGGCACCGGCCAACACCTTGCCGAGCGTGCTTTTGCCGGCGCCGTTCGGCCCCATGATCGCGTGCACCTCGCCCGGTCGAACGACCAGGTCGAGGCCGCGCAAGATGTCTCGGGTCGCGTGCCGGGCCGTGAGCCCCTGAATCTGCAACATCGGTACGCCTCGTCCTTTGGCTTCAGCCGACCGCGCCTTCGAGCGACACGGCGAGCAGTTTCTGAGCTTCCACCGCGAACTCCATCGGGAGTTGCCGGAAGACGTCCTTACAGAACCCGTTGACCACCAGCGCCACGGCGTCCTCTTGGGACAAGCCGCGTTGACGCAGGTAGAAGATCTGGTCGTCGCTCACCCGCGAGGTGGTCGCCTCGTGTTCCACCGTGGCGGTGGGGTTGCGGACCTCGATCGACGGGTAGGTGTGAGCGCCGCACGCACCGCCGAGCAGCAGGCTGTCGCACTGGGTGAAGTTGCGCGCGCCACGAGCGTTCGGCCCCATCGAGACCTGCCCCCGATACGCCTGATCGGAGCGGCCCGCCGAGATGCCCTTGCTGACAATGGTCGAACGCGTGTTGGCGCCGAGGTGGATCATCTTCGTCCCCGTGTCGGCCTGCTGCCGGTGCCGGGTGACGGCGACCGAGTAGAACTCACCGACCGAATCCTCGCCCTTAAGGACCACGCTCGGGTACTTCCACGTGATCGCCGAGCCCGTCTCGACCTGCGTCCAGCTGATCTTGCTGCCGCGGCCCGCGCACACGCCCCGCTTGGTCACGAAGTTGTAGACCCCGCCCCGGCCCTCTTCGTCGCCCGGATACCAGTTCTGCACCGTGGAGTACTTGATCTCGCCGTTGCCCTCGGCCACCAGCTCGACGACCGCCGCGTGCAGCTGGTTCTCGTCGCGGCTGGGCGCCGTACACCCCTCGAGGTAGCTCACCCAAGCGCCGTCCTCGACGACGATCAAGGTGCGTTCGAACTGGCCCGTGCCCTTCGCGTTGATGCGAAAGTACGTCGACAGCTCCATCGGGCACCGGACGCCCTTGGGGACGTAGACGAAGCTGCCGTCGCTGAACACCGCGCTGTTCAATGCGGCGAAGTAGTTGTCTTGAACCGGCACCACGCTGCCGAGGTGGCGACGCACCAGCTCGGGGTGCTCGTGGACCGCTTCGGACAAGCTCATGAACAACACGCCAGCTTCCGCGAGCGTCTCGCGAAACGTCGTGGCGACGCTGACGCTGTCGAACACGGCGTCGACCGCCACCCCGGCGAGGGCCGCGCGCTCGTGCAGGGGGATGCCGAGCTTCTCGTACGTCTCGAGGAGCTTGGGGTCGACCTCGTCGAGGCTGGCCGGGCCGTCTCCGGGCTTCTTGGGCGCAGAGAAGTAGCTGATCGCCTGGTAGTCGATCGGTGGAAACGTCGGCTTTTGCCAGGAAGGCGGCGTCATCGTCAGCCACGTGCGGTACGCCTTGAGGCGCCACTCCAGCAGCCACGCCGGCTCGTTCTTGCGCGCCGACAGTCGGCGAATGACGCCCTCATCGAGTCCAGGCGGGAACTGATCCACCTCGATGTCGGTGGTCCAGCCATGCTCGTAGGCGCTGTCGAGGTGAGATTCGATGGCGGCGTTCGACAACGGACACCTCAGGCCGGAGACGCCGCGAGCGCGGCGCGAAGCGATGCGTGGGAAGCGGGGCGGGCGAGGTCGAGCAAGGTGACGCGACGTAGCGCGCCCAACACCACCTCGTTGATCACGGGCCAATGGTCGCCCACCAAGCAATGCGCGTGCTCCGCGCAGCCCTCGGTGTGCGTCGAGGCGCAAGCGGTCAACGACAGCGGACCTTCCATGGCAGCGATGATCGCGTCGAGCGTCACCCCTGCGGGATCGCGCGCCAGAACGTAGCCCCCCATCGCGCCGCGCCGACTGTCGACGAGCCCGGCAGTACCGAGCATCTTGAGCACCTTCTGCACCGTGGGGAGCGGCAGCGCCGTCGCATCGGCGAGCGAGGTTGCCGCGTGCACGCAGGGCAGCCGGTGCCGCGTCATATGAGCGAGCAGCACGATCGCGTGATCGGTCAGCCGTGCGATGCGGAGCATGGCGTCTCCAATAGGACTGATCTAGTCCTAATCCGAACACCCCGCTGCCGCACGCTCCAAGACGCAATCAGACCGAACCCGTCAGCGCAGCGGGCGACCCACGACCAGCAGCGTCGCCCCCTCGGCACCCGCCGTGCGACGCGCGGCCGCCCCGCGGGCCACGCGCTCACCCGCGCTGTGTCCGTCCAAGCTCCCGCCGGCGACCTCGATCGCCACCCCAGCCGGTAGATGCACCGCCGCGCCAGGTTCGAGCGACACGCGCGTCACCACCTCGCCATCGGCGGCGGCGAGCACGACCGCCGCCACGCCCGGAGCGAGCCGGTCCACCGGACGCGCCGCGGCCCACGCGGCCTCCCGAACCAGCCGCACCGCCGGGGTGGCACCGACCAGGATCGTCGGCTTGGCGAGGGTCACATCGACCCGGAGGATCGGGGCACGCGCCTCTGCCGGCCCGGGTGGCGACAACAGCCAGCCCGCGATCGCCACAACGGCCGTCTCCAGCAAACGCCACCGTCCTTGCTGCAGCAGCGTCTCGACCTGCGACTGCACGGCAGCGTAGTCGACGCTCGCGGACAGATCGCCGTCGGCGGCCCGCTCCGGGTCCACCCCGAGGTGCAGCGTGATCGCCACCGGCTGCGGCGTGCGCTGCTCACGATCGAGCAGGCCGACGATCGTCTCGACCGTCCAGTCGACCAAAGAGATGCCGTCCATCGAACCTCCTCAGCCGTATCGGGCGGCCAGCCCACCATCGACGTCGATCGTCACACCGTTGAGGTACGGCGCGTCCAACGCGACGAACCGCACGAGCTTGGCGATGTCGGACGGCTCGCCGACGCGACGCATCGGAATCCTCGCGGCGATCCGTTCCCTCAGCGACGCGTCGTAATCGGGCGGCCAAGCCACCTGACCGGGGCTGATCGCGACCGCGCGTACCGCCGGCGCGAGCTCGACCGCCAGCGCCTTGACGAGCATCCCGAGCGCGGCCTTGCTCATCGAATACGCCGCGTACCCCGACACCGGCCGCACGGCGCCGATGTCGACGATGGCGACGACCAGGCCGGCCTCGCCCTCGTGACCGCCCGCAGCCGCGCGCCCGGCACGGAGCAACGGCAGCAACGCCTGTGTCAGCAAGAACGGCGCGCGCCCGTGGATCGCCCACATCGCGTCAAGCGCCTCGACCGTGGTCGATTCGAAGGGATCGGGTGAAAAACCCGACGCGTTGTGGACGAGCAAGTCCAGCGTGTCCCAGTGCCCTCCGACCGCGTCCGCCAACGCCTGACAGCCCGCCACCGTCGAAAGATCGGCCGAGACCACCCACGCCGTCGCCCCCAGCGCCCGCGCGGCTTGGGCGGTCTCCTCGCCACCCGCGCGATCGCCGCGCACGTGGATCACGACGTCGAAGCCGCTGGAGGCGAGCTCCAAGGCGATCGCTGCGCCGACGCGACGGCTCGCGCCGGTGACGACGGCGCGGCGCCTCATCGCGCACGCCCCGCGGCGAGGTTGAGCGCCCACACCGCCACGATGGCGCCGAACTTCGCCTCACGGAGCAGGGTGCCGGCCAGCCCGCCCACCTCTCGGGCGGTGTCGCGGAGTGGCTCCCATGGCGCACAAGCCACCGCTGCGGTGACGAACCACAGCCAGGACGTCCAGGCCGGAAGCCTGTCCTTCGCACGCGCCGCAGCTGCCGCGACCAAACCCGGCAGCAGGCTGACGAGGTGGTGCTCGTAGGTGATCACCGGCAGCAGCAACGTCAGCGCCGCCACCGCGCCGAACCGGTTGGCCTGCGCGAGCGCGTCGACGCGTCCCCCGCGCCAGACGCCCACCCACCAAGCCGTCACTGCCAACAACAACGCCCCGGACAGCCGCGAAGCGGACGTCGCCGTGGGCGAGAGCGCGAGGTGGGGGGACGGCCCCGGCGGCCAAGCTCGATCGAACGCGTCGGGCAGGCTGTGGTTGCCCGGCAGGTCGATCCCCACCGAGAGCCCGTTGTAGTCACCACGCGAAAATCCAGGCAGCACCTCGCCGTAGAAGTGCGCCTGGGCATCGACCCCGACCACGGCGAGCGACAGCACCCCGAGCACGATCGCCGTGCCGCAGGCCCAAGCGAACGGACGCCAGCGACGCTGCAGCAGCCACAGCCCCACGAACAACGCGGGCGCCATCTTGGCCATCGCCGCCGCCCCCAGCAGCGCGCCGCCGAGCCGCTCCCGGCCGCGCTCCGCCCAAGCAAACCCGGCAACGGCGAGCAGCAGCACGGGCAAGTTGACCTGACCCATCACGTGGTTGTTCGGGATGGCCGTCATCGCCAGCGTCACCGTCAACGCCAGTCCAGCGACAACCGCGCCGAAACGCCACGCCAGCGCCGCCAAAACCGCCCCGAGGGCGAGCGCGGCGATCTCGTCGACCACGAACCAGCTCAAGTAGCCCGCATGCAGCGGGGTGGCGGCGCGGGGCGCGAACGCGAGCAGGAAGGGCGGCGGGTAGAAGTAGGGGTGCACGCCTTGGCGGGTGCCGTCTGCACGCGCAGCCGCGCTGAGCGCGCGGACATCGTACGGATCGCCCCCACTGGACGCCACGACCGCGGCGTAGTGGTACGAGGCGTAGTCGTTCGCCCCCGTGACGCGCTGCGCGGTCGACCAAGCCGAGCGCACGTCCGCGACGTGCCACATCGCCGCAGCGACGACACTCGCCCAGACCAAGCCTCGACCGGCAGAACGACCCACCATGTCCCCCCGCTAACGCGGCAACCCGACGCGTCGCGGCCCGCGGACGGTTCGTGGCGGCCTCGCCGCCTTGCCATGCCGGCGGCTGTGGCTAAACAACGTCGCCGGAGCGTCCTTTGGCCATTCTTCGCGTCGCCCAGATCGGGCACCCCGTCCTGCGGCTGGTCGCTGAGCCCGTCGATCCCGCCGAGATCGCGGCCGACGTTTGGCAGCAGCTGTTCGATGACCTGCTCGAGACGATGGAAGACTACGACGGTGCCGGTCTGGCGGCCCCGCAGGTCCACGTCAGCGCCCGCGTCGTCGCGCTCACCCTCGACCCCGACGTCGGGCCGCAAATCCTGATCAACCCCGAGATCACCGTGCTCGGCGAGGCGACCGCGCAGCGCGTCGAGGGGTGCTTGTCGATCGAGGGCATGCGCGCCGTGGTGCGACGTCCCGCGCACATCCGGGTCGCGTTCCTCGACCGCGACGGCGGCAAGCACGTCTACGAGCTGCAAGGCCTCCCCGCCGTCGTCGTCCAGCATGAGTGCGACCACCTCGACGGGATCCTCTACATCGACCGCGCCGACCTCAAGACGCTCGCGTTCCTGTCCGAGTTCGAGCGTTTCGGGCGCCTCGACCACGTACTCGCCGAGCCAGAAGAGGACGGCCGTCGCCCCGACCGCATCGTCGTTTGCGAGGCACCGCAGGGCGCGGCGGTTCCCTCCCGGTTCGTCGACATCGAGGAGGGCTGATGCTCCGCTGGCTGTTCCCGTCCGTCGAAGACAAGATCGCCAAGGTCAGGAACGACCTCGCGAAGGGCCGCTACGCCGCCGCACGCGACGCCCTCGACGGGCTGACGCACGCGGACGTCCCCGCCCTGCGGACGGAGGCACTCGCCGGACTGTGCAGGCTCAACCTCGAGGCCGCGCGGGGCTGGGCCGACGCCCGCGAGCCCGAGCGGGTCGAGCATCACCTCGATCTCGCGCGTAGCTTCCTGCAGCCCGGTCTCGAGGGGGACCTGCAAGCCACACGGCTGCACTGCCGCGACGTCCTCGCCGCGCACCGCGAGGCCGAAGCCGAAGCCGCCCGCCGCGCCGAGGCACGGATGTTCGACGTCGACCCTCGCTTCCGCGCCGCACACGCGCTCGATGCGCTCACGCTCCCCGAAGGCATCGAAGCCGATGAGGCCGAGGCGATGCACGCGCGCCTCGCCCTGCTCTACGAGAACTACCCCGAGGTCCTCCGCGGCGGGATGATCCGTCTAGGTGCTTCCTTCTCTTCGGCCGTCCTCGACCTTGACGACGGACGCACCGAGCAGGCCGCCCAAGCCCTGCAAGATCTCCCCGACGACGAGCCGTTGGTGCACTGGGAACGTGCACGCCTCGCGCAAGCCCTGCGCGATCCGGCCGCGGCCGCCCAGCACCTCGCCACCTTCGCCCAACGTGCAGGCGGACACCACGAGATCGGCGCGGCGCATTCGGCCGCCCTGCTGGCGCAGGCCGAAGCGGAGGCGGGCGACCCGCAGGCGGGCCTCGCGACCTTGCGCGCCGCCCGCCAGGCCAACCCCGACCTCGCGACCCCGCTGTGGGCCGCGCTCCTCGAGGTCACAGGCGATCTACCAGCTGCCGAAGCGGCACTTCGCGGGTTGATCCAAAAGACCAAGCCACAGGCTTGGATGTACACCTCGATCGCGCGGCTGCGGCTCAAGGGCGGTCTGCGTCAGGAGGCCGCGGCCGCGCTCGAAACGGGCTTGCGGAGCTGCGGCTGCGCGCCCGGAAGCTGCGGCGACAAGGGTCCCGACCTCGAGACGCACCGGATGCTCGCGACGCTCTACCTCGAAGACCAGACCACGCTGCCCCGAGCCCTCGAGCTCGCCGACACCGCGCGTGGGCTCGTCCAGCGGCCCACGTGGGACGACGTCTACCTCGCAGCGCTCACGGCGTTCCGCCGACAAGAGCCCGAGGCCGCCGCGCTCATCGAGCAGCTGCGCGCCGCCACGCCCGAAGGAGACCCGCGACGCGCCCGCCTCGACCGATGGCTCCCCGCGGCTTGAGGCGCGCCAAGCGTCCCAAGCCGCATGGCGCGGGGCCACCGCCCTAGCCGTCGACGGGATCTCCGTTGCGAACGCCGGGCCCCACGTCCCGCGCGACCCAAGCCGCAGCGAGCGCCTCACGCTCTGCGGGTGCGAGCAACGCCGCCTCGCCACGCTCCGTCAACAGGCGTGTGCTCAGCACATGCAACACCGCCGTCGCAGCCGCCGCGAGGTTGAGCGACTGGACCATGCCGCGCATCGGCAGCGTCACCACGCCGTCCGCGCGGGCGCGAACCTCGGGGGACACGCCGAGCAGCTCGGCGCCAAACCACACGCACACCGGAGCATCGAGAGGAACGGCCTCGGGCACGACGGGCGTCTCCGAGAAGTCAGCCACCCAGAGGCGATAGCCAGCCGCGCGGATCGCGTCGGCCGCGATGACCGGGCTGGTGTGGTGGTGAAGCCGCAGCCAGCGCGCCACGCCGCGTGAGGGACCGACCGAGGGCACCAGAGGCCGCTCCCCGATCAGGTGCACATCGAAGACGCCGGCCGCGTCCGCCGAACGGAGCAACGCGCTGATGTTGTGACGGTGGTAGGTGTGCTCGGCCGCCACCGCGAGCCCGGCGAGCCGACGATGGGCGACCTCGACCATGCGCTGACGCCTCGCCACCTCGAACATCGCTTCCCCCCTCGACGCAGACCGGGAGAAGCCATAACCCCCGCTGCCTCGGAGGATGCCATGCCCCTCACCAGCGCCCAGCGGGCTCACCTGCGCGGTCTCGCGCACAAGCTCGACGCCGTCGTCCTCGTCGGCGCGGCCGGTGTCACCGAAGCCGTGATCGCCAAGGTCAGCGCCGAGCTCGAAAACCACGAGCTGATCAAGGTCAAGGTCAACGAGGCCCCCGAGACCGCCGACGAAGCTGGGGCCCTGCTCGCTGAGGCCACACGAAGCGAGCTCGTCCAGCGCATCGGCCACATCGCGGTGCTCTATCGCCGCCGCAAGCGTGACCCCGAGATCCGTCTGCCCGCCGCCAAGCGCGCGTGAGCGCGCGGCCAAGGGGTTCCCTTGACCGCTCGACCTCGTTGAACCCGCCGGCTCAGCGAACCTGAACGCGGACGGAGATCCCGAGTGCCGGCGACCCGTACCCGTCGCCCTCTACGATCGCGCCGGAGCCGTAGCCCTGAACGTCCCACCCGGCGTCCCGGCCGGCGGGCGCCTGCCAATGAGCGACGTCTTCGGCGTCGTAGGCACAGTCCTCGACCCAGTAGCCGTCGATCCAGCGCTCGCCGTCGAACCATCCGGGGACCCACGTGTACCCGGCGCGGCCCTCGAGCGGCGCCCAGTAGCCGTTGTGGCGGACCCCCTCACCGTCGGCGAAGGCCGCGACCCAGACGTAGCCCTGGCGGAACTGCGGGCGCCAGAAGCCTTCGACCCACCCCTCGCCGTCCCAGAAGCCCGCTTCCCAGACGTAGCCCGCCGGCGCTTGGCTCTGGGCGGGACGCCAGTGGCCCGAGACCCAGTTGTTCCCTGCATAGCTGCCATCGACCCAGACCCATCCGGCGCGGACGGCCGGACGGTAGAACCCGTCGACATAGGCGCCGCCGTACCAGCCGCCCGAGACCCAGACGTAGCCCGTCGGCGCCGCCCCCATCGGCATCCAATGGCCGGGCCACCAAGCGCCACCGACCCACTGCCCCGGCACCCACATCCACCCCGACCGCATCGGGGGCGCCCAGCCGGCCGACCATGCCGACCAACCCCAGCCGTAGCCGTACACGTTCCCCACCACGTAGGTGTAGCGGTAGTACGGATGCACGTACCAACGCGTGTAGTACGGACGGTACGTAGGACGCTGCGGAACGCTGTAGCCCTGGACCGGCGGTACGTACCGCGGATCGGGCCGACCGTAGCGCGGATCCGGGGTGGCATACGGGCGCTGCGGACCCGTCCCAGGACGTTGGGGTGCGCTCGACGGACGGCCACCGTGAGACGGCGGCGTCGGACGCGCATCGCTCGACCAAGCCGGACGCTCGGGCGGTGCGTAGCGGTCGTCGGGCCGCTCCGGCCGTCCGCTCGCGTCGGGGACGCCGGCGGGGCGAGACGGCGACGCGCTGACGTCGGGTCGCGGCGCGGCACCGCCGGGCACCATCGGCACCTCCGGGCGGGAGGGCGACGTCGGAGGCGGCGCGGGCTGAGGACGAGGCGCGCTACCCCCCGGCACCGTGCCAGCAGGAGACGGCTGAGGACGCGGCGACGCAGGCACCGTCGGAGGCGGCGCAGGCTGAGGACGCGGCGCGCTACCACCCGGCACCGTGCCAGCAGGAGACGGCTGAGGACGCGGCGACGCAGGCACAGTCGGAGGCGGCGCAGGCTGAGGACGAGGCGCGCTACCCCCCGCCACCGTGCCAGCAGGAGACTGCTGAGGAGGCGGCGCCGCAGGCCCCGT
>JBEIFN010000051.1:0-10203 GCA_040382435.1 Alphaproteobacteria bacterium | reverse complement strand
GGCCACCGCGGGGCTGGCTCGCCGACGCCCGAGCGGTGCTCGCGCCCGGATGGCAGGCCGTCCGCAGCGCAGGGCTGACGGCCGGCGCGGCCGAGATCTGGGCGCGCCACACCGTGGGCGCCTGGGTCGCGTCGGGGGTGTACGGTGACGCCGACCTTGGTCCGGAGGGTCACGACGACGCCACGACCGACGAGCGTGATCCGCCCGAGGGCGACGCCGGAGAGGTCGACGAGGGCGCGTCCGGCGCGCCTGGCACCCAGGACGCCGGCGCGACGCCGACCGCCTCGACGGGGGAGTCCGCGTCCGGCGACGCCTCGGGCGGTGAGCGGCCCGCCGAGACGCGTGGGGCGCGCGCTGACGGTGCGGGGGAGGCGGCCGGCGTGTGGTCGCCGGCGGGCGTCGACGGCGTTCTGGCATGGGCCGACGCGCTCGGTCGCCACGCCGATGTTCTCGCCCTCATCGCACGCCTCGGACGCCGTCTCGGAGAGCGCGGTCCGCCGCCGGAGGGAGGACGCGAGGTCATCGGCGTCGGGCTCGGACGGTCGGTGGCGGGTGCTGCACCCGGTTCGCTCGCCATGCTCGGGGATCCGGATTTCGATGCGGTGTTCTGGCGGCAGCTCGCGGAGGGTCGGCTGCTGTCTTGGTCGCGCGGCGGCGACGGAGAGGGCGGTGAGGTCGGGCGCGGTCCGCGCGGGCCTGCGCTGCTCGCGCTCGACACCTCGGCGAGCATGGCGGGGCCGCGTGGGCTTGTCGGCCGGGCGACGGCGCTTGCGGTCGCGCGGGCCCTGCGGGCGCAAGGGCGTGCCGTCCGCCTGGTGACGTTCGGGGCCGAAGGAGAGCAGGTCGATCAGCCCCTCACCGACGACGCCTCGTCGTGGGTTCGTCTCCTCGCATGGGGATTTTCGGGCGGGACCGATATCGACGGCCCTGTCGTCCGCGCGCTCAGGGAGCACGCGATCCATGATGCGGGCGATCTCGTGTTGATCACCGACGGCGAGGCGAGCCTCGACCCGCGCACCGTGGCGGTGGCCGAAGCCGCGCACCGGGATCGCGGCTGGTCGCTGGAGCTGGTGTTGGTGGGGGATGCCCACCTCGCGATCCGTTCGGTGCTCGCGCCCGACGTCAGCGCTTGTTGAACGGTGTGGTCTCGGTGCGTGCGCCTTGGCTGAACCACAGCGGGGTCGCGGTGCCCTGCCAAGGGATGAAGCGTGAAACCGGGCGGACCTCGATGATCACGGTCAGGTCGACGGCACCTTGTGGGAGCACGGGCATCGGGCATCCGAGGGTGAGCGTGGTGCTGCTCTCCGCGCCGAGGTCGACGCCGTCCGTCTCGTTCCACGGCACGCTCCCGCTGCCGCCGTTGGTCGTGGTCGTGCCGCCGGGCGTTTTGCCGACGTGCCAAGACCACTTGCACGCGATCCGCTGCGCGGTTGGCGCGGGGAACCAGCCGCGCAGGTCGGTGGTGTTGCGGAGCGTGACGTCGAACACGGCTTGGTCCGGGGCGCCGGCCTCGCGGGCGCGCTCGATGCGCTTGTCCTCCACCGTGGCGGTGACGGCGTCGGTGGCTCCGATCTCGAGGACAGCGGGTCCGACGTCGAGCTTGTACGTCCAAGGCCCGCCGGAGGGGACGATCTGGTCGCGCGCGCGACCGGTCACTTCGGGCCAAGCGAGCTCGGCGCGCAGGTCGTACTGCCCCGTCCGGCACCCACCGCGGCACTCGGGCACGAGGGATTCGAGGCGGGTGATGTGCTCGATGACGCCGAACCCCGGGACGGTGATCCACTCGAGGTCGGAGGCGGCGACGGGCTCGGCGTTGGGGGCGACCGTCGAGACCTCGCCCGAGAGCTGCCAAGGAACGCTGTAATGCACGCGCAGCGTGGTGCGTGCGAACAAGTCGGATGGCACGCGGACCGGGAACGGGTCGTCGTTGAGCCAAGCCAAGCGCACCCAGACGTCGTCTCCGCTCGCTGGGGTCTCGTCGGAGAGCGCGATCGTGGCGGCCACGACGTTGGAGGGCGCGGCGGCAGCGGGCGGCGCGATGGCCGCGGGTTTGCCGTGGGCGTCGAGCAAGGCGGCGAGGGCGAGGGCGATCACGGGACGCTCCGGGCGGTCATGAGGGAGAAGGTGAGCTGGAACCGAGAGGTTGCCACGAGGGCGCGCCGCTCTCAGGTCCGTCATACCACAGGTGAACCCGTAGGGTGCCGACCGCCAGCCCGACGGTGACCCATGGGAAGGGGGCGTCGAGGCGCGCGAGGCAGGCCCACAAGGTGTCCCACCCTTCGCCTTCACCGTGGTCGGAAGACGACAGCGAGAGGGCGATGCCCGGGTGGCCGGCTTCGGACCGCATCGGGCTGGCCCAGCGCGCGCCGACGTGCGGGTCCGCCTCGACGCCGTGGTGCGTGAACGCCTCGTACAGCGCGCTCACGGCCCGCTTGTCGCGCGCGTCGGCTGGACGAGCGGTGGTCTGCTCCAGCCAGTCGGCGTCGATCAAACCGTCGTACCATCGGGAGATCCACCGCGTGCGGCCGCGGAGCCGCTCGGGTTCGAGGTCCTCTGCAACCGCCTCGAGCCCGCGCGGCACTGCCGGCAGCGGTACGATCGGCGCGGCGAGCGGCTCGTCGGCGACCGTGCTCGCACCCCACGTCAGCAGGGGGCCGTCGACGTCGAGGACGGGCTCGCTCGGCCAAGCGTCGACACCGGGATCGCCGTCGAAGGACGATGGTGCGAGGAGGTCCCACGTGGCGACGAAGGGCACGACCGCTCGATCGGGCTGTGGGGAGGTCGGAGGCGTGCGCGGGAGGCGGCGGAACCGGCTCCCGAGCATCGGTCCGCGCTGCCCGTAGAGGTCGAGCAGGATCGTCGGCGCGGCGCGGTCATCCCACGCGCCCCACGGCGCGATCCGAAGCGGTTCAGCGCCGGCGAGGGTGTGCAAGGCGGTCGCGATGGCCATCCAAGTGGCGTCGCGTCGTTCGGGCAGGTCGCGCGCCGATTCGGGGGCGTGGAACGGGAGACGCAGGCCGAGGTTGCCGTCGCGCGTGCGTGCCGTGACGCGGACGGCCTCGACGTCGAGCTGAAGCGGGGCGCCCTCGCACGCGCGCACGAGGTGGGCGATCAATGGGCCGAGGACGGCGTGGTCGGGGTGGCGGTCGATGCGCCGTGCGGTGAGGTCGAGGTGTCGCGCGAGGCAGGTGACCCGACGCAACGGGAGGCCGAGCGCTTCGGTCACGTGCCAAGCGAGCCGCCCAGAAGCTTGGGCCCGCAGCACGGCGTCGCCGGGGTAGGGGATGAGCGTCCACACGGCGTCGCGCTCCGCGAGCCAAGCCCCGAGCCATCGGACGGTGGCTTCGGCGGGGAAGCGCCAGCGGGCGTGGATGGCGACGGGGGTGTCGTTCGCGTCGACCGCGAGGGTGACGAGCGCGCACGCCTGACGCCGTTCGAGCGCGGCTTCTAGGGCCTCGCCGAGGCCGATGAGGTCGAAGGGGTCGCGTCCGGGCGCGATCTCGAGCCATGCGTCGCGGTGCGCGATCGCCGCCTCGGTCGCCATGTCGAACAGCGGGTGCGAAGGCGCCAACGATCCCGGCGGTGCGAGCAGCCAGCGTGGTGCGCTCACTGGCGCTGCGGCCCGCGTTCGGCGAGGACGGCGACGAGCACGGCGGTGGTGGCCCGGGCGTCGAGATCCCGCAGGTGCCCGAGGTCGTCCACGAGGCGGAGCAGGCCGACGCGTCCGAGGCCGATCTGCGTGATCGGGCAAGGGAGCTCGCCGCGGTGGACGGCGCGCAGCAACGCGGTGAGATCCTCGGTGCGTACGTCGCGGAGTCCGTGGGCGCCGATGCGCATGCGGGCCTCGTGGGTGGTGGGGTCGGGGGGTGTTATCCTGCGCCGCCGCCGTCTCCCACGGCCGCAGGAGGCCAGCATGGCGCCCAACGTTCCTGTCGTCGCGCCGCGGTCGGGCCAGGCCTGGCAGCCCGAGGGCACATCGGGTCTGTTCGTCGGCATCGCCGGTATGATCGGCGCTGGCAAAAGCACGCTCGCGAAGGCGCTCGGCGACCACCTCGGCGTCGATGTCTGGTACGAGCCCGTCGCCGACAACGCCTACCTCGAGGATTTTTACCGAGACACGCCTCGCTACGCGTTCGCGATGCAGATCTACCTGCTCAACCGCCGGTTCCAGCAGCATCAGGAGATCATCTGGCGCAACCGACCGGCGGTGCAGGATCGCACCATCTACGAGGACGCGATCTTCGCCAAGATGCTCGCCGATCAAGGGCTGATGGAGCGCCGCGACTACGAGACGTACCTCGGCTTGTTCCGGCACATGTCGAACTTCATGGCGCGCCCGCACTTGATCGTCTACCTCGACGTGCCGCCCGAGGAGAGTTGGCGACGCATCGTCAGCCGCGGCCGGAGCTTCGAGCTTGGGATCACGCGCGCGTACCTCGACGCGCTCTACCAGGGCTACGAGGTTTTTCTCCAGGACATCAGCCGGTTGATCCCCGTGATCCGGGTGGACTACACGCGGTTCGCCTCGGCCGAGGAGATGGCGGTGCTGATCGAGCGTGAGTACCGCGAGCACTCGTTCCTCCGCACGGTGACGCGCGAGGGGGGCGCGCTGTGAGCGGCATTCTGATTCGATCTTCGCTGCTCGAGCTCGCCGCGGGCGGCCAGATCGCGGCGCTGAAGCCGCTGCAGCCGGCGCAGATCCAGCCCTCATCGATCGATCTTCGGATCGGCGCCCGGATCTGGCAGCTCCCGTGCTCCTTCCTTCCGGGCGCGGAGGGGATCGAGCGCAAGTTGGGCCGGTTGGCGACGATGGTGCACCGCACCGATCGCGACGACGCGCTGGTCTTGCACCAAGGCGGCATCTACCTCGCCGAGATCGAGGAGGTCCTCGAGCTGCCGAGCGACGTCTGGGGCCGCGCCAACCCCAAGTCGAGCACGGGCCGACTCGACGTCTTCGTTCGCGTCCTGACCGAGCACGGCGACGCGTACGACACCGTCGCTGAGGGCTACCGCGGTCGACTGTTCCTCGAGATCGTGCCGCAGTCGTTCCACATCGGGGTACGTCGGGGCGATACGCTCAGCCAGCTCCGCCTTGGACGGGGGCAGCCGCTGCTCGATGGTGAGGCGCTCCGCGCGCGCCAGCGTGGTTCGGCGCCGTTGTGCCTGTGGTCGGACGGGACCGCGGCGCCGGTGGTCGACGGACCTGCCCCGGGCGTGCTCCTCTCGGTGGACCTGCAGGCCGCGCGCGGGGTCCCCGTCGGCTACGTCGCGCGTCGCCACCAGCCTCCGGTCGACTTGGCGCGACGCGATCTGCCCGTCGACCGCTACTGGACGCCGGTGTACGCCGATGAGGGTGGGGTCGTCCTCGAACCCGAGCAGTTCTACATCCTCGCGACGCGCGAGCGGCTGGTGATCCCGCCCGACCTCTGCGCGGAGCTGGTGGCGTTCGACGCGACGAAGGGCGAGCTGCGCACTCACTACGCCGGGTTCATCGACTCCGGCTTTGGGATGGGCACCGGCGAGGAGGGCCTGCCTGGGAGTCGGCTGGTGCTCGAGGTCCGGACCCACGACGTCCCGTTCCTCCTCGAACACGGACAAGCCCTGTTTCGCATGGAGTTCTTGCGGAACGAGGCCGTGCCCGACGTCCTGTACGGGGAGGGTTCGGTCAACCACTACCAAGGTCAGGGACTTCGGCTCGCCAAGCAGTTCGGACGCTGATCGTCACCGCTTTTTGCGGTCGAAGGACGAGGCGATGCCCATCGCCTCGCGGTGCTTTTGGACCGCGCGTCGGCTGGTGACGATGCCCGCGCGCGTCAGCGCGTCGAACAGCCGGGCGTCCGACAGCGGTTTTTTTGGGTCTTCCTCGCCGATCAGTCGGCGGATCGCCGCCCGAAGCTGGGGCACGGTGTGGTGCTCGTCGACGTGGCGGTGGCGGAACAGGTCCCGCAGCGCGACCACCCCGTGCTCCCACCGAAAGTAGCGTCCGGTGACGGCACGGCTGATCGTTGCCGCGTTTCGGCGGACGAGCTTGGCGATGCCATCCATCGTCAGCGTCTTGACGTGGTCGGACCATGCCGCGCCCGCGTCGAGCGCGTCGCGTTGGGCGTACACCGCCAGCTCGGCGACCTGCTTGACGAGGCTGTGGCGTTGCTCCAACTGCGCTAGGACTTCACGGGCTTCCGCGACCTGACGTTCAGCCTCGGCGCGCTCGGCGCCGGCCTTCATCGTCTCCAACGAGGCGAGGAAGGCGGGGTCGAGCTTGACGCCAATGCGGGCCTCATCGTGCATCGTCACCCGCCAGACGCCCTCGCGATCCCGCCCGACGGTCATCGTCGGACGGACATAGTCGACGGTCGTCGTCGCGAGGCCGCGTGCCGGGGTTGGGTCGACCTCTTCGGCGAGCATGCGTGCGTACTCTTCGACGTCCTCGACCTCCATGTCGAGGGCGTCGGCGATCTTGTCGAACCGCTTGCGGACGAGGGCGTCGAGGTGGTCGCGCACGATGTCGGGAAACCACGGGTCGTCGGGCCACTGCTGCTCGATGGTGAACAGCAGGTACTCCTGCACGTTTCGCGATCCACAACCGGGAGGATCCAGCTGCTGCACGATCCGCTGAGCGCTCTCGGCGTCGTCGATGTGGACGCCTGCGCGCTGGGCGATCTCGCTGAGGTCGACCTCGAGGAACCCGCGTCCGTCGAGGTGGCCGAGGATCTGGAAGGCGGCTTCGAACTCGTCGTCGGTCGTGCGTTCGAGGCGGAGCTGTTCGAGCAGCGTCTCGACGAGCGTGGACTCCGCGGCGTCCTCGGCGCCGACGGCGGGGCGGTCGTCGTCGAGGAACGGCTTGGCGTGCTGCCACGCGGTGGCTTGCGTCTCCGAGACGTCGAGCACCGTCGCGAGGGCCGGATTGGCACGCACGAGGTCCTCGACGGCGTCCATCACGCGTTCTTCTGGCACTTCGAGGAGTTCGGACAACAGGATCTGCGACGGCGTAAGCCGGTGCGCCTGCTGCAGTCGTAGCTCGACATGGTGCGCGGGGGTGAGCATCGCGGCCTCTTCGGGTCCGTAGCACGCACGCGTTGGGCGTGGGGTGCGCCGCGTGACGCTGCACGCGTTGCGGGTCGGGTGGCGCGGCTTTATTCGCGCGGCGGGGGCGTACATGCGCGAGACAGTCCTGATCCTCGACTTTGGTAGCCAGGTGACCCAGCTCATCGCGCGGCGCGTTCGCGAGATCGGCGTCTATTGCGAGATCCATCCTTACTACGCCGGGATCCCCTCGTCGCTCGCGCCCCATGTCCGCGGCATTATCCTCTCGGGAGGCCCCGCCTCCGTGTACGCCGACGGCGCCCCCAAGGTCGGCCGCGAGATCCTCGACCTCGGCGTCCCCGTCCTCGGCATCTGCTACGGCATGCAGCTGTTGACCGTCCTCGGCGGGGGGCGGGTGGAACCCGCGGACCACCGGGAGTTTGGTCCCGCGAACATCCGCGCGGTCGACGCGTGCCCGTTGCTGGCCGGTTTGAACCCCGAAGAAGCCGTGTGGATGAGCCACGGAGACCGCGTCGCCGCCCTGCCGGACGGATTCCGCGTCGTCGCCGTGTCCGACAACAGCCCGCACGCGGTGATGGCCCGTGCCGACGATCGCGTGTTTGGGGTCCAGTTCCACCCGGAGGTGCACCACACCGAGCACGGTCGCCAGATGCTGGAGAACTTCGTCGTCGGTGTGTGTGGGTGTGAAAAGTCCTGGACGATGGCAAACTTTCTCGACGTTGAGATCGCCGCCATCCGGGAGCGGGTCGGCGACGACCGCGTGATCCTCGGACTCTCGGGCGGCGTCGACAGCACGGTCGTGGCGGCGATGCTCGGACGCGCGATCGGCCGCCAGTGCACGGCGATCTTTGTCGACAACGGCCTGATGCGCCTTCACGAGGCGGAGGAGGTCTGCGCCTTCTTCCAGAACTTCGGCGGCGTGAACTTCGTCCACGTCGACGCTGGCGCGCGGTTTCTCGGCGAGCTCGCGGGGGTCAGCGACCCCGAGAAGAAGCGCAAGATCATCGGGCGGGTCTTCATCGAGATCTTCGAGGAGGAGGCCAAGAAGGTCGACGGCGCGCGCTGGCTCGCCCAAGGCACGCTCTACCCCGACGTGGTCGAATCGGTCTCTCCGCACGGTGGACCGCAGGTGACGATCAAGTCGCACCACAACGTGGGCGGCCTTCCCGAAAAGATGAACTTGAAACTACTTGAGCCGCTTCGGGAGCTGTTCAAGGACGAGGTTCGCGCGCTGGGGCGTGCGCTCGGCATCCCCGACGATCGGATCGACCGGCACCCGTTCCCCGGTCCGGGCCTCGCCGTCCGCGTGCTCGGCGAAGTGACGGTTGAGGCGTGCGACATCCTTCGGCAGGCCGATCACATCTTCATCGACGAGCTGCGACGCGCCGGTCTGTACAACGAGATCTGGCAGGCGTACGCCGCATTGCTGCCAGTTCGCACCGTGGGTGTCATGGGCGATGAGCGCACGTACGAGCGCGTCGCGGCCATTCGGGCGGTCACGAGCACCGACGGCATGACGGCGCGTTGGTACCCGATCCCCTACGAGGTGCTCGACCGCATCTCGAGCCGCATCATCCAGAGCGTCCGCGGGATCAACCGGGTCGTCTACGACATCTCGAACAAGCCGCCCGCGACCATCGAGTGGGAGTGAGCCGGCGTTGCGTGGGGTCGGCGCTGTGAACGGCAAGCCCGACGCGTTCGTGCTCGCCGCCGCCGAGGGCGTGGAGGCGTTGGCGACGATCGCGGGGCCCGACGGCCGCACGACGGTCCAACGCCTCGCCGCCTCGCTCAAGGGGCCGTGCGGACGTGTCGCGGTGGTGCAGCGGTCTTGGGTGCCTCACCGTGGGGTCGACGTCGTCGTCGGCCGCCGCGGGGATGGCGCTGGGCCGCTGTGGGAGGTCGCCGTCGCCCTCGAGGCGGCCCAGACGGCGTGGGTCGTGGTTGCGTCCGCCGATCTCGCGGACCTTCAGCCTGCCGACGTCCGCGCGTTGTTGCAACCCGGTCTCCCCGCCGTGGGCGTCGATCCGGCAGGGAACGCCGGGCGCCTCGCTGTGCTGGCCGCGGAGGACGCCGAGGATGTGCGCGCGCTCGCGGACGCCGGAGCGGGGTGGGACGCGCTGTCACGTGCGTGCGCGCCCGTGAAGCTGCGGGGTGGGGCGTTGCGGCGGGTGTGATCCCCTTGCACCCCGGCCGCAGCCTCACTTCGCCACGAACTCACAGCGGCTGATCGGGTACGCGATGTCAGCGGATGCGTGGAGGTAGTACGTCTTGCCCTTCACGAGCGCGGGCGGCGCGCCCGTCGCCGGGAACACCTGCGTCATCGTCGGCGGGACGTCGCCGTACTTGATCTCGCCCGACGGGATCGGGTCGGCGTCTGCGTTGAGCTGGACGCGCCACAGCGTGCCTTCGGGCACTTCGAGGTTCGGCGGGACGGTGGGGGATTTGGAACCGGCTTCGAGGATCGAGAGGTAGCGGACGCGACCGGGTGCCCAGGTGATGCGGCCGCGCTTGTCGACGCCTTCCTCCTCGGTGCAGGGGCCGGGCTCGTAGTTGCGGAGCGCATCCAGCGGACCGGCACCGTAGGTGTCGTTCTCGAAGTCGGCTTCGGTCAGCCCACGGTGCGCGGCTTCGCGTTCGAAGATCGCGATCATGCGTGGCATGTCGGTGGTCGGGAAGATCGAGTCGTGGGGATGATCGAGGTCGGCTCGGCCAAAGCCGTTGTTGTCCTCAGCCGGGTACGACCCGAACCCGACCGTGGAGATCCAGCCTGCCCCCATCGCGATCCCGCGGTCGTTGAACTGGTTGAGGACGTTCCCTTCGGCGTCGGCGTCGAACACCGACGGTCCGCTGGGCGCCATCGCGTCGTGGCAGCAGATGCAGGCCCCGGCCTTCATCTGGCCCCGGACCCAGTCGACATCGGCCACGTACGTCGGGTCGTCCATGCGCGCATCGGGCTCGGCGTACCGCGCGTTGGGCGGGACCGGGCTGTACGGGCGCTGCAGGCGAACGGTGTCGCAGGAGCCGTAGTCGGAGAAGTAGCGGCCTTCCTCCGTCGCGCCTGAGATGATGTTCCAGGTGCAGACCTTGCCGCCTTCGCTCTGGCCCGGCGGCTGACCGGGGAGCGGGTCGACGCAAAGCTTCTCGGGGCGAGGGAACACG